>JAKBRR010000267.1 GCA_021845325.1 Thermoplasmata archaeon | reverse complement strand
AACATAGTTGAGACACTGTTCAGCAAGATGGCAAGATCCTTCCTGAGAGGCATAAGAGTTGAAACAAAGGAGGAACTGAAGGAACGAATTGACATGTACTTTGAGGAAATAAACAGAGAACCTGTGGAATTCATATGGAAATACAAAATGGATCAGATGCCGGGAGGGATAAATGCACAATATAGTAACAGAAATTAGGAAACGCTATACTAGAAACAATGTAACTCTCGGTGACATTACTGAGAACATATTCGTTGGTCTTCAGACAAGTGCGGACAGCATATACTTTGTAAAGATCGAATCCGAAACGAAAGATACAGCTAAAATAAGGAATATAGAAGATAATCAAGAATTCGTTGTAGAAAAAGATATTCTCAGGAAACTATTAAAGGGCAAAGACATTAAGAAATGGTCGGTGGATTGGAAAGGTTATTACGTTATATATCCTTATTTAGTAGAAGATGGTAAAGCCTCTTTGATACCACTATGTAAGATAAAAGAAGATTATCCCCTTAGTTACGAGTATTTCAAGCACTATGAATCACAGCTTAAAGTAAGAGAAAACAATAGGCTAGAAAATGATGATAACTGGCATCAGTTCGGGCGTTTGCAAAACATCGAAAAATTTGAACAACCCAAAATCATTACTCAGGTTCTTGCGTCTAACAATACATTTGCAATAGATTTGAAAGGAGAGTATTATTTTGTTGGTGGCGGAAATGCCGGTGGGTACGGAATCGTTCTTAAGGAAGAATATAGGGATTATTATTTTTATATCCTTGCTCTCCTAAATTCAAAGGTTCTAGAATTCTATTTAAAGAATATCAGTACACCGTTCAGGGGTGGATATTTTTCTTATGGTAAGAGGTTTATTGAACAGTTGCCAATTGTTTTATCGAGTGACCTCAATGTAAGTGAAGTAATAGAACTGAGCAGAATCCTCGTAGAAAAAAATGGGTATCTTACGACTAGAAATGGTACAATAACGGATGAAATTAGTAAGATAAAACTAGAGGTCGAATCCTTAACCAAAAAACTTGATGATTTAATTTATGAACTCTATGGATTAAATGCAAACGATGTGAGAATCATAGAACGATTCCTCGAAGGTCAACAAGAATGATGGCCCCCAACAAACCTATCTTTACTATTGAAGAAATATTGAATAGGTATTATTATAAGGATTGGGTTATTGATGAACTAAGGGAAATAGGGGAAAAAACCACTGGAACAAAGAGTGACCTTGTTCAACGCTATTTGGATTCTGACGCTATTCATAGAAAAACTGTATCTGAGACAGCAAAAAGTTTACTATCATCTTTAAGAAAACAAGACCTAAAGCAAATGTTACGAGACCATAAATTAGAGAGTGCTGGAAATAGGAATGATCTTTTAGAAAGAGTATTTGCAAGTTTCTCATTTGAGCCTTACGTAAGAAGAGTAAACAGTTATTGTAATATTTGTGAGGAAAAAACAGACCGAGAACTTCATTTTAACAATTCATGGGAGGCCAGTTATAGAAGATGTACTGTCTGTAATAATGATGAACCTGTGAAACACTATAAGCTAGAATTTGTTGAACACTTAGGGGCAAATCCTTCTCGTGGTTCATTAATTACAGACAACTTTAAGAGTAATGAAGTCCCAGACGGAATCAAATACTTAAAGACTAATTATTGGCAAATAGTTGCTACTTTTGTCGGAGCACTCGCTTTATTTGGACTAAAGTACGGTTTGATCGCTGGGCTGATATACTCTGTAATTTTATCCCTTTCGGTAGCATTAATCGGGTTTATCCTGACAGAGCACAGGGAAGTGAACCGGTTAAAAAGTAATGATAAATAAGCCATAACCTAGTAGTCAAACAACTTAGAATTATCTCAGGTTAGAGGAATTAAGGATGACTCATACTTTAAATTTATAAACACAGGGAATTTCACTGCTAGATTTTATCATTGAAGCCCAAGGAGGTCAAGGATAAGGAAATATCGCAACAAGCCCTCTACAAAATAAAAACAAAGATAAGGAGTGGAAAGAACCTAAATCCAAAAGTTGTAAACGCCAACTGAAAATTGTCTCTTTCTAATTTTGACATTTCAAAACAATACCTTCTATCTATTGTAATCTACATAACTTGCAGTGAAATCCGAAGGATTGGAACCCAGATAAGTAATAAGAAAGGCTTTTAACTGGTTGAGGTAAATAATACATCCTTTTAGAATTAATTTAACCACTGTTGAAGGACTTTCCCAACACATATTATGGGTAGGTTCAGGAATTTGAAAGAAAGCCCTTAACATTTCAAATAATAATACTGGCTTTCCTTTGCGAGAAACTTCTTAGAAAGAAGTTTGAACAAGAAAGATGGCCAATAGAATAACTATCTAATTAATAATCATATGTATATATAAAAATGTTTAAATGTTCTAAAAAAATTACTTTTGAAATGGTAACAAACGACCAGGACTTGGATGGCATACCCGACGAAGACAAGATAAAATGGAGACTTACTCCAACACCACCATTTGTAGGTGTAGAAGGTGAACACGTTCATTGTCCAGTAGGATATCACTACAAAAAAGGATATCCAACAAAGTATGGTTACGTTCGTGGATTTTGCGTAAGAAATCCAAAAAGGAAATTTAGGTTTAGATGAACATTCACATAGTTTCATCTGTGAATGTGATTCAAGTATGGCTTCTGAGGGCTTTGCACCTCAAAGAACCCTCTTAAACCATTTTGACAGCGATTTCAAAGCAATAGCAGTATTCACTGGTGCAGCAATGGCCACACATAACAATGGCAGTCCTATAATTGATAGAATTGCGAATGAAAGAAACGAAATGTCCGATAAAAAACTTGCCTTTAAACTAGAGAATAAGAAAAATTGGAGGTATGGGATAAATAATTCATTTGTTAGAAAGAACCAGACAGCTGCGATGATTACTAAAATGATAATAATTTTTGCAGTGTTAGCATAACGTTTGTTAAGGGGGTTTATCGCATTACCAGCAGCATTAAAAAACGATCCATACAAAATAGAAAGTGGAACGAATACCGTCAGGAAATAAACATCCCAATTTGTTATAGAAGGGATAAAGCTAAATTCTGTCTGATAAAGGGAATAAGGGTTTATGGCCACACTAGCAAGATATACAAGAAATGCTATGACAAGTGCCAAAATGACATTAACTTTGGGCGATAACATATATTTAAAATCTAACTAAAGTGCTGTATATAGATTTTGCTCTAAGTTAAAATGCCTAGAAGCGCTACCTGGTTAATTTCGGACTTAAAATATAAAGAATATTTGTGATTTAAGAATTGATTTTAAATTGTTAAATAGGGTGTCTCACAATACAAATCAAAAAAGGTAGAAGAGGATGCCATGAA
>JAKBRR010000266.1 GCA_021845325.1 Thermoplasmata archaeon | reverse complement strand
CACCACGATAATCTTCCTTCCAACCAGTGTTGAAGGATCATAATATTTTCTTAATCCGGCCACGAGTTTTATACCCTTATAGCCCAGTGATACCTTTAGAAGAAGAAGGCCGTCTGCGTTTGGGTGCAAACCAGCTTCCGTTATCTTTCCAACCGTGAGATTGAGGTTATTCTTTGGCTCTTCCGGCAATTCCAGTTTCCTGAAAGGTATTTCTGAACTTCTGATGTCATAATCCACTTTTTCTGTCAGGTTTAAAATTGCATTTTTATCCATTGCCTCACGATGATATGATGACCATATCCTCGAGGTTCCGGATGGAACAAATGGAGATAACATAACAGTGCAATAATCAAGCAATTTTAGTGAGATGTAAAGCTTTGTTTTGCACTTTTCCTGATCACTGACAACCAGCTTCCAAGGCTGGCTTGTGTTGAAATATGTGTTGGAAAAACTTACAAGTTCCAGCCACTTGCTCAATGCCTTCCGGAATTCCAGATGTTCCATCAACCCTGAATATTCTGAAAAAACGCTGGCTGCGGTGTTAAGGGCTTCCGAATCGTTTGTATCGTGTTCCCCTTTGTTTTCTGGAAGTATATTCTTTTTAATGCAAAAAGCAAGAACCCTGTTTGCATAATTTCCATATTTATCCGCAAGTTCTCCATTGACCTTTCCCACCATCTCCTGAAGCGTAAAGTCAGAATCGGAGGTTTCAGGGAGTATTGAGGAAAGATAGTATCTCAGAGAATCCTTGTCCACCATTTGCAGAATTTCATTGGCATTATACCCTATTCCCTTGCTCTTGGAAAATTTCTTTCCCGTGAATCTCAGATATTCATTCCCTATGATCTCTGTTGGAAGCTCTATTCCATTTCCATATGCCTGTAGAATTGATGGAAGCATTATGGTGTGAAAAAATATGTTGTCTTTTCCCATAAAGTAATATGATTTCCCCGAGTGATAATAATCAAACCAGAGTTTCTCTCTGCCACTCTGAATTGAGAATTCCTGAGCATTTGATATATACCCAAGAAGAGCTTCAAACCAGACATAAAACCTTTTGTTTTCATAACCTTTCTCTGGAACAGCGACTCCCCATTCGATATCTCTTGTTATTGCCCGTGGTTTTAGTCCGCTATCTATGAAACCCAGTGAGAATGCCTTTACATTTGACCTCCATGAACTCTGTGACTCAATCCAGTCTTTGAGAAAATTCTGAAATTTATCAAGCAAAAGAAACATATGTTTTGTCTCCTTGAATTCCGGAGTATCTCCAGATATGGCGCACTTTGGTTCTATGAGATCCTGAGGATCGTTATTCCTTCCGCACTCTTCGCATTGATCGCCCCTTGCAGTGGGATTTCCACATCTCGGGCATATTCCTGTTACATATCTGTCGGGAAGGAATTTTTTGCAGGTAGGACAATATGGGGAAATCATGGCCATTTCTTCTATGTATCCTTTCTTTTTGATAACTGAATAAACCTCCTGAACAAATTTTGTGTGCATTTCGCTGGTTGTTCTTCCAAAATAATCGAATTGTATGTCAAGCGCTGCAAATACCTTTTTTTGTTCTTCATGATAAAAATCAACTATTTCCTTCGGGGTCTTGTTTTCCTTCTCTGCTCTTATGGTTGTGGGCGTTCCGTATTCATCGCTTCCACTTATGAAAATAGTGTCTTTGCCGTAAAGCCTGCAAAATCTGTTGAAAATATCTCCGCCAAGGTAACAGCCGGCAATGTTTCCAATATGAAGTGTACTGTTTGCATAAGGCAATGCGCAGTTGATGACAATTTTGTTTTCCATATTGCCAGTTAATTTGCTATTCTTATATATTTTTATTTTCATTATTCCTTAACGGTATTTTCTCACATTCAGACAAATTTGAGTCTTTCCAGAAGAGCCCCTTTATCCATGGCAGAGAGGAAAAAACCCAGTCTTGGTCCCCGTTCTTTACCAATGAGTATGGAATAGAATATCCTGAATCCATCGGCAGGTTCTATTCCGTGTTCCTTGATTATGCTGTGTATTGCGTTGTGAATGCTTGTTGCATCCCATTGAGTATCCGGTAACTGCGCCCAAGTGATGAAATCTGAAATTACCGCCCGTTCCTCATCGGAAATTTTTACCGGCTGATTTTTTGGAAGAATTGAGAATTTAAACGATTCTGGAGCATAAGTGACAATCCAATGCCTGGCCAGCTGCATTGTTTTTGAGACTTCTTCCAGAGAAGTTTCTACTCCTGTCGATTTGATAATACTCAATATCTTTTTAGGGTCATCATAAATCTGAACAAGAGTTGCAATATGGCGGTAATCTATTACCTCCTTCTTATCCAATCCAAATGGGCTTGAAAGTTCCACAATTCTTGAATCCTCCGGCTTCTGATCCTTTACTATGCGCTGATATTCATCCATAAGTGATAAAAAGCCCATGCCGGGGTCGAATTCAATATGTCTGGTGGAAGGAACTCTTGACATTAGAAACCTGACTATTTCCGGTGGACAGAATGATAAAATTTCAGAAGCAGGTATGACATTTCCCGTAGATGAGTGCATAGCACCTTTTCCCTTCAGAAGAATTCTTTCGAACATTAATGGCAATGGAGCTGGATATCCGTATATATTTTCGGCAATGGCTTTCCCGGTGTCATAGGAACCTCCCACCGTTCCGTGGTCTTTTCCAAACGGTTCTATTGTAACCCCAAGCACTTTCCATTTTGCGGGCCATTCTATTCTCCATGGGAGTTTCCCTTCTTCCTTAAATATATTTGATTTACCAGAATGGCCGCATTTGCAAGTATATGACACCAGATCGCCCTTAAGCTCATACCCACTGGTGCTGTTAATCCTGCCACAACTGGAGCAAATAGGGTTGTAAGGAAACCATTCCTTTTCAAGTTCCCGTCCAGAAATAGTCTCAATTAAGTTTCTGATTTTATCAATGTTCTGGATGGCTATTCTTATAACTTCCCCCATCTGCCCATCCCTGTACAGATCTCCCGCTTTAATGATACGTGGAAAAATACCAAGTTCTGAAGCAGATTTTATGAATGGATTAAGAAAATAGTCAGAATAAAGCCCCTTTCCGTCAGGGGCGGGTATATGCCTCAGTGGTTTGCCTACCTGTGCTTCATATTCATCTGAAAGAAATGGATATTTCTTTCTGAGCGGGTCCATATCGTCTGCAAGATATATGAGCTCAGATTTCAGTCCTTTGTCCCTGCATCCTCTGAAGAGAAGATCCCCAGTTATAATTTCCCTTAAATTTCCAAGATGAATTGGTCCTGAAGGAGAGATACCGGTAGAAACAATCTGAGGCCCTTCCTGATTTTTGACTGTCGAATCTACCCAGTGCATTTAATTTCACATAGTTCCAATGAGGGATGCCCTGAATAATGAAC
>JAKBRR010000265.1 GCA_021845325.1 Thermoplasmata archaeon | reverse complement strand
TCTAACAGCCACCCTCATTGCGTTAGAGATATATCACGTCTTCTTTTGAACCCAGATCTATTTTCTACGGATCTGCTTGTCCACCTGCTCCCCCCATCATTTTATCACCTCCTTCATATTTCTCAAGAAACATTTTTAAATGTTCCCTTGAAAGCTACAGCCTTACGGAGTTCTTCTTTCTTATGGCTACCTTTCTTACTCCTCCTCTAACCAGCTCGTTGCAAATTAGAGAAAGAGAGATAGATAGATAGGTAGATCAAAGTTATATAAAAACTCTATCAGGTAAGTTTATATATTAGATTTTAAGAAGCAATCCCTGATACTCTTAGAAGGAAAAAACTTGGTGCCTTGCCCTCTTTGACAAATTTTCCAAGAACGCCGTCATAGACGATCACAACATCCTGAAGCAGCAAATTTGCACCTTTAGGTATTTGTAATGGTACCTGTAACCTATAAGGTGTTGCTGTGCTGAGCATCTTGTTTGAGAAACTTACGTTGTGGAAATAAAGTTTAGACCCGTCTGGGATATCAAAGAAAGGTCTAACATTGCCGTAATACAAAACTGCGCCATTTCCGAATGTATTAATCAGCTTATTTTCCTGAGCCAATTTCTGTGCTTCTTTCTCCTTTCTTTCGTTGAACTTTTTCCTTACAAATTCGTAAAGCTTAGACAAGCTCCCGGAAATTACTGCTGTTTTATAAGCCAGATTAATTATCTCTTTTATCTCATTGATGAATGCATTATTAACGTCTTGGCGATCAACTGAAAATCTATAGTCATAATCGTTTAGATAGCTCTCTACACAGAATTTAGCTTCAGGTGATTCTGAATCCACCAAAACCATATTTCAGTTATAATGCGTTTTGATAAAAGGTTTACTGAATCCAAGTTCAGAGTATTCACTTAAAACTTTAATCAAATCCCGACCGGTCCATTTAAACTAATTATCAAATAACAGTTATAACTACGCTCATTATGTCCTCATGATCGTGTGGCCGGAGTGGGTAAGGATCAGGCAAAGCTTGGAATAAAGTCAGTTCTAGAAGAGTTGAAGAAAAACAATGAGACGGGAAGGGTAAAGTATCTCAGGAAAGGAAAGCTCATCCTGATGTGCTATTCAAAAAGCCATAACCTGACAAATCTTCAGACGAGAATGCAGAGCCAGACCATTGATATCCTGAATGAGCTTGGTGTATCCGTAAACAGGATATCGACTGCCGGAGAGAGAGGAACATTCTACGTAGAGACAAATATGTCATTATAGGTGCATCCCCAGCCTAGGAATATTCACCATCAACTCGATGGTTGCATCAGATTACGTGCTTATACCGCTACATACAGAACTCTTAGCTTTGGATGGTTTGAGGCAACTCATGACAGCCAAAAACCCATGAATTCGAGGTTATAAAGAAACTTGAAACTGCTTGTCGTGGTTATTGCAACGTTCAATTCAAGGACACGGTCGTCCTAAGAAGTTTTCGATGATTTTAAAAAACACTACTCAAAGAAACTGCTTAAAACCGTCATACCCAGAAATGTGATCATAACGAACTCCACCATGGCCTATTCTCCAGTTGTAAGATTTCGGAAAAGTGGGCTGGATTCAAAGTCATATACTGCGCTTGCAAAAGAAATTGAAAAAATAGTCGAGGTGAAATGATGTCGGATATCAAGAAAAGAGGATTGGACAGTTTAATATCACAGAACTCGCACTCCAGTGGAGAAATGAGCGAAGCACCAGAGATGTACACTAAGACTGTAGGTTCTAAAGTCACTAAAAAACAGTGCTGAAAGTGTAGAAGATTCTCAAAATACTTCGAGAATGAGGAGCTCGTGAAGAAATAGCGCAATAACCTTAACCAGATATCTGAGGAGAAGAGCAAAGACATGGAAAGTGTGGAAACAGCAACCGGAAAACGGTTAACAAAGTAATAGTTAACCAGCAACCATGAATTTATAGTCTCATGCCGCATGGTTCTTCAGGTGTTTTTATGGAAGAATTGGAGTTCTTGAAGTCATTGGGTTTTGTAAAAATTGGTGAGTGGAATATTAGTGCCAAGAATAACGATAGCATAGTACCGAGTATAAATGAAAACTATGCGAAAAAACGAGTCATTTACGCTTTTGTAGTTGCAAAATCAGTAAAATACATAGGAATAGTTAAGTCAGAAAAACGGACTCTCGAGGACAGATTGAACGAATACAGAACACCAAACACGAATGGCAAAGGTTCTACAAACAGAGAGATTGGAAATAAAGTAATCGATACGTTAAAGACGAAATCCGTTGAGATCTACGCACTTGACCCCAATACAAACCTCCCAGAAGCGGCCTTGTATAATGGACTTCAAATAGATTTGGTATCGGGTCTTGAAAGTTCTCTTATCAGCAAGTTCAACTTAAAGGAAAATGGATGGAATAAATCGTCTTGAACCCCTTGCCACTAAACTTGTAATTTTACTAACGCCACCAAACACCGGATTTTATAACGTATACATGCCTAAATTCTATGACTTAAATGACACTCGCTTTCGCCTATGTTAGGGCAAGCACCATAGTAGAGGTCAGGCAGGACTCAAACGAGAGGTAGAAAGAGGAAATCAGGCGGATTAGAGATGTTTGAAGACAAGGCGAAGTCAGGCAAGAACACGTTGAGACCAGAATGGTATAGTATTCGTAAGCGTCAAGAGCTCATTGCAGCCGGATCGCATCGTATTTCCTGAACACAGTTCGGACGAGAACAGGGAGATATTGAAGATGAAGGCTGAACGAGTGAAACGATGATTCCGTAAGAGCTGCCCTGAAGCAGGCCTATGTGGGAAGTGGAGGGCGAAACACGAAGAACCTTGGAGACCGGATCTGTTGATACTGGCAGCCCTGATCAAGAACCAGGATACGAACTGGGCATATTCCGAAACAACCGCCTCTGGCAATATGCCTTCTGAGAGGAGTGAGCAAGTCAACATTCTTCCAGAGCGTAAACTACCCCCTGAATTTAGGTCTCATTACTCTGATAAAGAAGAGGTTAGGCAAATATTATACAATGGAAGCACAAATATTATTATCCAATGCGTCTATAGTATCTGGAGAGCTTAGAAAAAGGTTATAGGCTCAGATATTTGTCAAAGTTGGCCCTTCATTGGTGGTTAAATGATCAGAAAAAGTGGAAAAAAAGAGGAAAAGGATGAGTTGGCGCAATATACCTTTGATGAAGAGAAGCAACTCAACATACCACAGACAGGGCTAGTTTCAGATGAGACAGGTCCACTTAACGGAAAGAAAACACATATGTTTGATCCACACTTAGACCCTGAACTGCAATGGACGAACAAGACTGAGAAAACGAGTTATACAATACCCAACAGGAAATGGTGAACCAATGAATTATCAGTTGTTCGGAAAAGAATTC
>JAKBRR010000264.1 GCA_021845325.1 Thermoplasmata archaeon | reverse complement strand
ACGGGCTTTTGATATTTAGAGGACCATTTATTCTTGAAGTGATTGAATCTGCTGATTGCAGAATCCTTTGTATCTGACAGGAATATTCCTTTCAGGTCACGATCTATCTCATTCCTGTCAGATTCAAGGTTCCTGGATGCATCTACAGCGCACGCGGCTGGAAATCAGCTCTTGGAAAGACCTTGCGTATCTCCTCGTCAAGTTTGGGTATACCGTATGCTATGAATAAAAGTGGTTCCCTTATTCCACGATTATAGAGATCCTCTATTACTGTGAAATATGTGTTGTGTTTCTTTAGGGGAGAGATAGAAGCGGGGTATCTCATATTCGCCCTTCTCTGAACACATGGAGAATATTACGGGTTCCTTCTCTACCGTATCCCGCCTGAGAAAGAAGAAGAGACTGTCGAGGAATATTGCATGCATTATCTCAGCCGAGTTACGTGTGGATATTCCATTAGAGTAAAGAGCAAGTATCAGTTCATCTATTCCAATCGATCTTGAATAGGGTTCAAATGCTGCTGAAGCATGTTTTGCCGGATGACCCAGAAAAATATGCTGATTCATGTCGCCCAACGCACTACAGTCATGACGATTCATGCACCAAACCTGGATGAGATCGTGGCGTTTCCATGTCAAAAGGCTGTGTTGCATCACCGGCTTTTGACACATGCGGGGAGTCTGAAATAAGGGGATACAATTATAAACCTTGTTGCAGGTGGGTTGAAGTTACCTCCAGAATGTTGAGGAGAGCTATGGCGGCAAAAGGTTGTTGGAAATTTGACACAGATTCTGCTGTCCAGACCAGTAAGAACCGAAACAATCGCAACACTCAAGGATGTTAGGTAAGTTTGCACACACAGGAAATTGCATGAAAACGTGGCAAATTGCTGAGAAACATGAGAAGATAGCATGATATCCTGTTGCCGCCGTGGAGGAGAGCCAAATGTTTTATAAGACCAAACCTAATATATTGACACAGATAGAAAAAAGGTTGCATCCTGGTGGTTCTATTTTTCACTTTTAGGTGCTGTATTGGGAATTTATACGTTATACACAGCTTTTAACCCATATAATCTGCTTTTCATCACTGCTGCTTCCATTATAGAGATTCTTTTTTTAGTCAGTTTATATGCGTCTATAAGATTTAATCGCCCACAACATGACTGATTTAATATAACAACGCTATATGAATCAGTAAAATCAGCCATTTGCTCATTTTTAATTTGAAGAATAAGACATATTCACCATGGGATATTGCTTAACGAGGGATCATCGGATAGTGATTGAATGACCGAACTTATATCAGATAATGGAAAATGGGCAGTCAAGATTGAGAGACGTTGCTTCAGGGGGCAGGTTCGTGAGATTCTTATCGAAAAGGTATTTGACGATACATTTGAATTGGCAGATGTTGATAACCCTTAAATTGAATTGGTAAAATCTCCAGACGGTTTCTCTGGAAATCTGAAATTTGAATATTTTGCTGCTTCTACTTCAATTGGTTAAAATACACTTTACCCATTATTAAAATAATGGAAATTGATAATCACAATGTAACTGACCAGAATGCCGATGGGCTCCCTTTTTTCAAGAAAAATTCTAAAGCTTATGCTAATAGCCTGTCTCATAGTTCTGGAGACGATTTATCTGCTCTTATCGACAGACTCCCTAATGATGAAGGTATCAGGGCACTTGATGTTGCAACTGGGACTGGATTCACTGGATTCCGCCTGGCACAGAAATACAAACTGGTTGTGGGGTTAGATGTTACAAGCGAAATGTTGCTGGAAGCCAGAAATCTCGCAGCCGAAAAGAGATTGGATAATCTTGTTTTTGTTTTAGGAAGATCTGAAAAAATGCCCTTTCTGGATCACACGTTCGATGTTGTCACATGCAGAAGAGCAGCCCATCATTTTAGTGATAAGAAAAAATTTGTAAGCGAGGTAAGAAGAGTTCTAAAACCTGGTGGAACATTTGGCTTTGTTGATATGTTATCCCCTGAAAATGATAAGGATGATTCTTTTAACAAACTTGAAAGGATAAGGGATCCAACACATTTATCGGCAGAAACGAAAAATTTCTGGGAAAACGCTGTCCTAAAGGAGGGTTTTAGTATAGAATTCTCACAAACATACCAGGAAAGAATTAGCTTTGAAAAATGGCTTAGTCCTGTCATGCCTAATGATGATGCTGGAATTAAATGCCGCAATTTTCTAAAAGAAAATGAACATCTTAAAAGAATGCTTTCATATGACAGTGACTCAATTATTAAAACAAGGCTGGTTATGACAGCAATCTCACCAGATTCGACGAATTCCTAAATTTTTGACAGTGACTGATTCTATGAAAATACTGACTGGAACATCTGGCTGGAGTTATGAAAGATGGAAAGATGTTTTCTATCCTGCCTGGATTAAATCGGAAAAATATCTGGAATATTATTCATCTCTTTACAATACTGTCGAAATTGACTCAACTTTCTATAACATACCTGATGAGAAAACCATAAACAAATGGAAAAATTCAACCCCAAGTGGTTTTCTATTTTGCCCTAAGATGTTTCAAAATATTACACATGAAATGAAACTGATTGGATCTGAAAAATTTGTTGACAAATTTGTTGAAAGTATGGCAGTGCTTAAGGACAAATTGGGAATTATATTGATTCAGATGCCTCCTTCTCTGAAATTCAGAGATAAAAAGGTGATCATAGAATTTCTTAAAAGCCTCCCTTCAGGCTTCAAATATGCTATAGAATTCAGGGATATTTCATGGTTTAACGAATACATCTATTCATTGCTTGATAAGCACAATATAACAATCGCTTGGTCGGATACTCCGTTTGTCCCAAGAAACTATAAGCTGACGGACAGGAATATATATTTAAGACTTATCGGAGACAGAAGTATTAATGAATCTGAATTTGGTAAAATTTCTGTCAATAAGGAGAAATCGATCGAAGGTTGGGCCTCAAAGTTAAAAGAAATGGAAGGCAAATTTGACCACGCTTTCGTCTTTGCGAATAATCACTACCAGGGATTTGCTCCCGGGACAATAAATCTATTGCGCAGTCAAATAGGTATGGAGGAAATTAAGTTCCCGGTGCCCGATGTAGACAAAACTCAAAAGACCCTTTTTTGATGTTTAATACAGATTCTTCGCTCATCAACATTAATCTTATTTTACTTATTACCAGCCTAAATAGATATATTTTAACTTCAATATCTTTTATCAGGGAAACAACTTAATTGTTGTTAGAACCTGCATCTCCACTATTATTAAACAATCTCTAGCGTTTCATCATTAGGCAAAATAAGTTTGCGTTGACATTGTGAATTTTGCATTAATATCCAGAGATTTCAATAATTTACTATTTTATTTTACGAATGTGGAAAAATCAAAAATGCCACGA
>JAKBRR010000263.1 GCA_021845325.1 Thermoplasmata archaeon | reverse complement strand
GACAATGTTCATTATAGAAGTTTGTAGATCAAGAGGATTAATTGGTTTTGACTCAGAAAGGTCTTTAGTAATTTGGTTGATTGCCTTTTGCGACAATTCAAGAAGAGTGACAACCTCTGGTATTGAATCTTTCCAAGTCGAAATTAGGTTATTTAGACGTTCCATGGAAGAACCATATATAAGGTTTGATTCTGAGTTTTTCATCATTGATTGTTCTTCGAATGCTGCAGCAATTGTCCTACTCGGAGTTAATTTCAAATTTTCGCTCGTTGTTAAAATGATTCTTAGGAATTCATCAGACAACTGCCACCTGAAGAAAGATTCGTTTGGTCTTCTTCTTTGAACTATTAAGTCATGTTTACGTAATAAAAAAAATGCTCCTCGATTATTTTTGAAAAAATCATCGCTCTCTGTTACTCCTTTACTCTTATATATTGTTAATACTGTTCTTTGAAAAACATTTCTCAGATTTGAACCATATGAAATATCTCTCAGAATTGAGTTGTATGTTTCGCGAAATTGGCTGTGCAATAACGTTGCTTTAACTGCTTCTGCCGTCTCAATGTGTATTTTGACCGATAGTCCTACCTCCTCGAATTGGTTCAGTTCAAGTCTTTCTCTAATATGATCAAGAAAATCCCTAAAAGTGATACCTCTATTGAGTCGGTCTTTTAGGATATTAAACGCATTGATTAGTCCTTTTCTTTCAATAACCATTAAATCTGGTTCGCTTTCGGAGTATAGGCTAATTCTCCTGTTAATGGCATCCACAGCAAACTCCTCAGTTAATGGAGGAATACTGTCTTGTCTATAATAACTTCCAGACAGCGACGGTTTGTTTTTAAGTTCAGATTCCCATAATAAGGAACCAGCAATAAAAAAACCTATTTTAATCTCTTTTTGCGAAAAATATTCACTAACATTTTGTATTTGCTGAAGAAATTCTAATGTTTGGCGTAAATAAATCTCGCTTTTATGTAAACCGTCAATGAATACAATAAATCCCCTCGGAGCACTGTTCTTAAGATTTCTAAATAGCTCTAAGCAACTTATATAATAATTCTCGGAATTTACCTGTATCCTGGGATCGTATTTTTCTATCTCGCTAGATATATCAGACAACGATTCATAAAGCTGTTCTAGGAAAAAATTTGTCAGGCTTGATACATTGGGCGATGGATTTAGTATTATGTTTATTGGGGAAATTCCTTTAGCTATCGCATAATTTGATAAATATTGAAAGAAGGTTGTCTTACCGGAACCAAAATCTCCAGTTATAATGATAGTCTTTCCCACAATAGAATTTGGGGTGCTATCAAGTTCTTCTCTATATTTTTTAACAAGAGGAGTTTTTACCGTTACTTCTTCATATTTATCTTTTGTAATGCCATAAAGTCCTGTATTGGTATCAAATGGATTTTGGGCAAGACCCAATTTTTTCCACCATGAGAAAGTCACATCATTTATGCTTTCGTTATTAGGTTTCTCAATTGTCTTCTCAATTTCCTGAAGACTTAAGTTTTCTGGCAGTTCGTTAAGTTCACTTTTAAATTTTTTTATTTCTTCTTTTTCTTTTTCCAATTCATTCTTTAATTTCTCGATCTCTGCGCGGATGTGTTCATTATCCTTCTCCACCCGGTTCTTGGCCTTCTCAGCAAATTCTTCTTGTATTTGGCGAATATATTCTTCACTACTCAACTTAGGTAAATATTCACTGCTGATTATAAGACTATTATCTTTGGAATAAGTGTCATATATAAGGTCTAACTGAGGTTTACTAAGTTCCAAATTAATAAACCCGATTCTTTGTATTTGCGAAATAAAATCAGTTTTACTAAGACTTTGCGTCCTAACGATATATTTAGCTACTTCTTCTGCTACTTCTTTTCCAGAAAATCTTGCATCCGACTTAAGGTTGTGTTTTTCTGAAAAATCTTTTCTAATTTTTTTTTCTACGGATTTACTTGCCTTTTCGGAGGTCAGCTTAACGATATTTTCTCTAATGTATCTGTTAATAGCCTCATTTCTTTCCACAAACCTCAGTACATTAAATATATTTTAATTTTTGGTTTAATAAAAAAGCGTGTTACATAACTCCACTGTATGTTGAAATACTTGGGTGTGATTGAGCTATATGACACTAAAGCCGATAACAACTTCATGGAATGGAATCACAAAATATGACATATAAAGTAATTTTATTGTAAATAGAGTTGTGGAACCTATGGGTCAGTCGTTACCCGTATAGTTATAATAAAAAATTTTCAACTCTACTTCTTATATTACTTGATTAAGCTTCCTATTCTTATGTCATTTCACCTAACCAGTCTAAACTTAACAATCTCAATCTTCTGGAAAGCATTTTCATTTCCCTCCGATCGTTTTCGCATTTTATAATTCTTGAGATGATGTGACTATATAAAACATTTCCATGAGGAAAAGTATAGTAATACACTTAGGAGTTCGGATAGGCAATGCTTAGCAGAAATGACAGGAAACATAATATAGATCTGCCATAATCTACTTAGGTAGTTCAGAGGTCTGGTGGTGCCTTTGATAACTCTGAGCCAATTCCGATTAAAATTGTATTTGGCCTCACACTGAGTAATAAGAAGTAAATAGAGAAATGAAACGAGGATGTAAACATGATAAGTGACGAGGAATTAAACGATAGGCTAAACAGATATGAGTTGAAATACAGTAAGTTAGAAAATATGTTCAAAGAAAATGAAAAAATTCGTAAGGAATTTGTGGATAAATTTCCGATAAATTCTTTAAAAACCCTAACGAAGGAGGCATATTCGATAGGTGAAGCTTACCAAGATTCCTTCTGTTACTGGCTTGAGCGAAAAACTGAGGAATTAGGGAGTATTCGTGGTGCAACAGTAAACAAGTTTGGTTTATGGTATTCTACCAGAGATAGAGAATACAGAACTACAGAGGAATTTGGAAACGATCCAGACTCTGCAATAATAATCATCCGGGAAAGACTCACTCTATTAACAACCAATGGTATAGAACATAACATAGACGAAATTGCCAAAATCAAACTCTCTCCAATGGTTAAGGGGAAAATACTTTACCTGTACTTTCCAGAAAAATATCTAAATATTTTTAGTGAAAATATAGTTGATTACTTCTTAGATGTCCTCGGTATAGATAATGAAAGAATAGGAACGGTAGAAAAGAAGAGAGATGCCTTAATTCACTGGAAAAGTGAAAATAAAACAATGAAAAAAGCGGGTGCGGATAAATGGTCAAATGATGTTTTCACACATTTTCTCTATGACCAATTTAAGGAAGCATATGCAGTAATCATGAAAGTGAGTTTCAACAAGAAATCAGGACTCACCCAGGAAGAATATCTGGATCAACTAGAAAGGGGAGATTGGAAAGAATCAGGTTGGGGAACTCCTAGAAA
>JAKBRR010000262.1 GCA_021845325.1 Thermoplasmata archaeon | reverse complement strand
AATCCTCTTTTCTGTAAGAGTCTTTATTGTTTTCAGGCCTGGAAGTGTCATTGGTATCTTTACCACTGCGTTATCAGCAAGTGCACCAATTCTAAGGGCCTGCTTCAGCATGCCATCGTAATCTGTTGCAACAACCTCAACACTCACAGGGCCAGGAGTTTCCCGTAATATCTGCGCAACAAGATCTTTAAAACTGATTCCCTTTGCCAGCTCTTTGGCTGCAAGCGACGGATTTGTCGTAACTCCATCGAGTAAACCCCAGTCTCTGACCTTCTTTATCTCATCTACATTTGCTGTATCCAAAAATATTTTCATTTCTTATCCTCCCTGAAACATTCCAATCCTAATTTAACTATGTCTTGCACACCCATATGAAAATAATCAAACAGTTCCCATGATTTACCGGATTTACCAAAAGTATCTCTCATGCCCAGTCTCTTCACTATAACAGGATATTCCTCCGATACTACCTCGCAAACTCTGCTTCCTATGCCGTTATATATGGAATGCTCCTCTGCTGTGACAATTTTACCCGTTTCTTTCGCAGCTTTTATGATAGCTTCTCTATCAATGGGCTTTACTGTTGAAAGGTTAATCACCCTTACATCTATTCCGTGCGTTCTAAGTTCTTCTGCGGCATTAAGCGAAAATGACACCATCGCACCATTGGCAAATATGGTTAGATCCTTTCCTTCCCTGAAAGTCACTGACTTACCCTCCCTGAATTTATAATCTGGTTCATTAAGAACCGGGAATTTTTCTCTGGTTAGTCGAACATAATATGGAGTGGTTGTTTCTTCTGTGAGGTATTCAATAACACTCCTTGTTTCAACAGAGTCAACAGGCACTATTACTTTCATATTTGGAAGGCCGGACATTATACCAACATCCTCTATTATCTGATGAGTGGCCCCATCTTCACCAACAGTTATACCTGCATGTGTAACCACAAATTTTACATTTACATTATTATAACAAATCGATTGCCTGATCTGTTCATATGTTCGCATGAGGAATACTGCAAAGGTAGAAACAAATACTCTCTTACCACTAAGGGCTAAACCTGCTGCAGATGAAACCATTGATTGCTCAGATATTCCCATATTGAAGAAACGGTCAGGAAACTTTTTTCCAAATGCTGCTGTTTTTGTTGATGAAGAAAGATCAGCATCAAGGACAACGATATCCGGGTGCTTCTCACCCAATTTTACGATGGTTTCTCCGTATTTCTCTCTTAAACTTTCCGAGATCATGCTTTCATCTCCTTGATATCTTTCAGGGCCCTTTCGTATTCAATTTGATCAGAAGGTGGAGAACCGTGATACTTTGGATTGTTCTCCATATATGAAACTCCTTTCCCCTTTACAGTGTTTGCAATAATAAGACTGGGACCATTTGCTTTGCTCTTCGCCTTTTCTATAGTCTCAGATATTTCATGAATATTATGACCATCGATTTCATATACATTCCATCCAAAGGCCTTTACCTTAGCTCCAATATCACCCATGGGCATTATATCCTTCGTAAATCCATCAAGTTGAACGTTGTTCTTATCCAATATAACTATTAAATTTGATAGTGAATATTTAAAACCTGCCATGAAGGATTCCCATATACTTCCCTCCTCTATTTCACCATCACCAATAATCGCATAAACGTTGTAATTTGCTTTGTCAATTTTTCCAGCCATGGCCATACCTACAGCAACGCCAAGCCCCTGCCCGAGAGATCCCGTAGATGATTCAACTCCCGGTACTCCCCGGTGTACATGTCCCTCAAGCTTGGAATTAAGCTTCCGGAATCCCATTAAAAGTTCCCTTGGAAAAAAACCCCTGATAGAAAGTATGGAATATAGTGCAGGTGAAGCATGCCCTTTACTCATTACCAGACGATCTCTTTGAGGATCATTTGGATTCGTAGGATCGATATTCATTTCCCTGAAATAAAGAACTGTTAAAATATCTATAATACTGAGGGATCCACCAGGATGCCCACTATTGGCTGAATATACCATTTCAATTATGAGTTTTCTCGCTTCTCTCGCTTTTTCAAATATCATGAGGTCTGTTTGATTAGTCACAGAAAAAACCCCCGTATGACCATATTAACCATATATTCATTTCCATACGATATTTCAGTGTAAATTAAAACATTTTGATAGAATTATAAGAAAAAAAATATTTAACCTAAGATTCATTTATTACATTCTTAGGAAATGCTGTCTATATCCACTCCAAAACCTTTTCCCTGCCTTGGGGTTACATCAAACTTAGTCTTAACACCGGTGGCAAGGACCATTATCTGTATTTTTCCATTTAACTGCGGATCAAGACTGGTTCCCATAATAATTTCTGCTTTTTCTCCCACTTTCTTCTTAATAATATCAAGGGCTGACGCTGCCTCATCAAGCATTAAATCCTTCCCACCCTGAATACTCACGATAACTGCCTTTGATGTTGAAAGATCAACGTCCAGGAATGGAGAATTTACCGCCTGTTCCGTTGCTTCAGTTATCCGTTGACCAACAGGCGCCGAAGAAAGACCCAGCCCAAACATTGCCATTCCAGAATCTTTTGTTACTCTGACAAGATCATTAAAGTCCAGGTTTATCAATCCGGGTTTTGTTATTAAGTCAGATATTCCAGATATTGCCTTCATTATGATTTCATCTGCAAGTTTAAACGCTTTCTGAATGGGAACATCCGGAACAAGTTCCAGAAGCTTGTCGTTAGGAATTACTATTACGCAATCTGAATAATAAACCAGCTTTTCCAGGCCTTCCCTTGCATTAAGTGTTCTTTTTTCACCTTCATCTGTGAAGGGCCAGGTAACAACTGAAATTGTAAGTATTCCCGCTTTCTTTGCCTTACTGGCTATGTATGGACCAGATCCAGTTCCGGTACCACCGCCGAGGCCAGTAGTTATAAAGGCAATGCTTGTTCCATCAATAAATTTTTGAATATCTCTCTCCGACTCCTTTGCTGCTTCTTCACCAACCTTGGGATCTGCTCCTGAACCACGCCCCTTTGTAAGGTTTCTTCCAAGAATGACTTTATTATGTGCAGCAATCATTCTCAAGTGAGCGGCATCGGTATTCAATGCGATAAGTCGTACCTTTGTGCTTAATGGATCCCTCATTATTCTGTTTATGGTATTTGAACCGGCTCCCCCAGCTCCGAACAGTTTAATTTTAACTTTTCTCTCTTCTATAAACTTCAGAAGTTCCTCATCAGAAGTATTAATTTCGTTATCCATATCAGAATCAAAGGAGTTGGACATTGTCTGAATAATCGCTCGGCCATATTAAATCTTTTTAGCTAATCAGTATTAGAAGCATCGCTGTTTGTATGTGGATCTGACAATCAACCATGTAAAATTTTTTCTTGAGGCAGAAAAAATTAAATGATAACTATTCTCGCTAA
>JAKBRR010000261.1 GCA_021845325.1 Thermoplasmata archaeon | reverse complement strand
TGGCGTTCTTATCCCAAATTGCTTCCTGTTTCTTGGAGTTAAAAATTCATTGCTCGAAACCCGTATTTTGAAGATTTCAGAGGAAATGTTTTTTTCATATTTGTTCAAAAAGCCATCAGGAGCAATGATACCCGATGGGTTTGTTTTTGAGAGAACTTCCAGGAAACTCTTCTGTGACAGGTATGGTTCCAGTGGTATTGCGATGGTTCCGATCCTCGTCATTGAAAGTAATGCGATTACATATGGAAGCCCTGGCGGCAGTGTTATTAAGATCTTATCACCTTTCTTGATGGAAAATAGCTTTTTGATTCCAGACGAAAATGATTCCACAAAGCGGAGCAGCTTTGAATAGCTGTATACCTGGCCTCCAAAGATGATGGCTGCACTGCTGGGCTTTCTGAGGCTTACCTTTTTGAATTGTTCAAAATAGTCTTCTACTTCTTCATCTGTGAGTAGATTTTCCTTGATTTCAACCTTATCAGTGTTTTCTCCCAATAAAGTTCAAATATCAAACAGCATAAAACAGTTTACATTTCCTTAATTTTTGATCGGACTTCTTCCATTTCCATGAATACCTGGGGTATTTCATTTACCATTTCATCTATTCCAAACCATACTTTTCTATGATTCACGCATCTTTCAGCTGCCCTCTTGTTTATAAAAGATGCCATGGAACATGCTCTAAGCGTCGGAACCTTCCTGCTGATCAAACCGGCAAGCAGTCCTGCAAGAAGGTCGCCGGTTCCACCCATTGTCATTCTGGAATTCCCCCCATTTCCAAGTATAGTTGTCACGCCGTCAGTAATTATATCCGTTGGTCCCTTGAGAAATATAGCAATTCCAAACTTTTTAGCTGCTGATTTTGCATTTTCCAGTGTTGGTTCTGTTCCGGTGAGCTTTTGAAATTCGCCCTTATGAGGTGTAATAACAATTTCTTTGCCCATTGATCCCTTACCCTGTTTCCCTATGATGTTAATAGCTGATGCATCCAGCACTATTGGGACATTTGCCGCTTCCATGATCTTTTCCATTACTGAAATTTCATAATCGCTATTTCCCATTCCCGGTCCCATAAGGATAGAATCGTATTTCAGAATCTCTTCCATAAAATATTCATTTTCTTCGCAGTTTTCCAGCATTGTTGTGTGAATTTGCGATCCAATTACTGAATAATTTCTGCCGTTTATAAATATCCTTACGAGATCGGGAGAAGTGGAATGTGCCCCCATTGATGCTATTAATGCAGAACCATGATATTTCCATCCTGCAACAATGGCAAGTTTTCCATTCATTCCTTTGTGGGAGCTCTTTTCGGCAGATGGAAAAAATAGAATGTCTCCCGGTCCTGTTTCATATACAGATTTTTGATCAATTCCTATATTCTTTGTAATTATATCACCACTGTTCTGTTTATCCATAGAATCCTTCACAAATGTGAAAGTAACTGTTTTGGAAGGCTTGATCGCGAGCGATGACCCGATTCCCGAGGGAACATCCACAGACAGAACAGGTTTTCCGGAACTGTTTATTTTTTTTATTATAGATGCCAGCGGTTCCCTGATTTCTCCATGAAATCCGGTACCAAAAATTGCATCTATAATCAAATCTGCGTTCGAAAGAGATGAGTCAATATCCTGAATGCCAGATATCTTTCCTTTCCATTCAGAGATTAAATTTTTGATAAATGCAGATTTAATATGGTCTATGTCACTGGTTAATACCAGAGCGACATTATTCTCTTTCTGCAATATTCTAGCAGCGACAATCCCGTCTCCTCCATTATTCCCACTTCCACAAACAACAATGATATTCAATTTATTTCCATAGAATTCACTTACGCTCTCTGCTACAGCAGCACCTGCATTTTCCATTAGTCCCTTCATATCTCCATATCTGTAAAAATAATTAATATCCAGCCTGCTTGAATCAATAAACTCAGTTAACATGAATATGATATTACTCGGGGAAATAAGAAT
This sequence comes from Thermoplasmata archaeon, assembly GCA_021845325.1. The sequence goes on along the minus strand of JAKBRR010000261.1, from coordinate 1,465 downwards.
GATGCCTTCACCTGATCAATGCCTTTGACACTAAAAATAAAGTGGATCTGCTGAAATAATACTCTAAGATTAGGGTTTTTTGATGATTAATATGGCGTTTGAAATAAATGAAAGCAAACAACCATTACTGATTTTCAGCAATGACTTACATGGTATACATAAGAGTAAACGAATTTGATAAATTTCCTACTGTGAAACAAAGGTGTTAATGTGGGCAGGCAGTAACTGGCCAATTCGAGTGTGCTATCTGCATCAACAAAGCCCAGTTACAGCCCAATATTTTCATGAGATTGGTATAATAGATAAGAGGAATGCGCTCCATGCTAAAATCAGGTATGATCACCGCTGAATATATTCTTTGTAATTGGCATAAAGATCTTCACGACTCTTTGATGCATGAAAATAACGTTTAAATATAGTGTAAGGATTTCCTTACGATGTATAAACTGTTTATAACACTCCTTTTGTCTGCAATAATGGGATTTTCAATATTCTTTACATTTCCCATAATAATGGCGAAAAACATTGCTGAAAAAAAGGTGAGAATTTTAAGTTCAGTTGCAATTGGAATACTCATTTTCCTTATTGCAGACGTATTTTCTGATGCCTCAACCATCCTGTATGGAAATTCTGCAAACGGGGGTTACATATCGTCGCCTTTTTATGATTTGGTGTTTTTCGTTTCTCTTTCGGTTGGGTTTTTTGTAATATTCATTGCTGAAGGAAACGGTAAGAGGCAGTCTTCCAAACTGAGACTGTCATTTTTCATAGCTTTGGGAATAGGCTTTCAGAATTTAACTGAAGGAATGGTTTTTGGTGCAGACAATATTTCCATAGGTCTTGTTGGGGTTACACTGGTAATTCTGGTTGGTTTCATTCTTCAGAATATTACAGAGGGTTTTCCCATTGCATCTCCATTCCTTGGAGATAAGAGAAAGAGTGGCAAAGCAATTCTTGGTTTACTCTTCATAGGTGGATTTCCCACTATTCTCGGGGGAGGAATAGGTTTCTTCTATAACTCGAAAGCATTTGACCTCGTATTCGATGGTCTAGCAATAGGTGCCATGTTTTATGTTATAATTCCTATTCTTAAACATCTTCTCAAAGACCAGTCCCCTGAAACAACAAGGATTGTTTATCTTAGTGCTTTTACAGGATTTCTCATTGGTTTCCTTGTGAATTTGATATGATAAAGCCTTAAGTCTGTAAGCAGTTAAACGTTCCCTGATTATGGGAATAATAGTTCTTACTATGATTCTGAAGTTCTGTCGTTAATTTTTATAAATTCCTATCTTTTTTTTGTCTTTGTGATTAGATAAGTGCATATATTTGAATGATTATACCAGTTTATGGAAGATCAGGTAAAGGAAGAGTTAGAAAGGCTGAAGAAGGCTGATGTGGAGTTCCTGCAACTTCAGTTTACGGACATTGTAGGTACCGTGAAAACACTCACTGTACCGAAAAA
>JAKBRR010000260.1 GCA_021845325.1 Thermoplasmata archaeon | reverse complement strand
CCCAGATACCAGACATCTTTTACATGGTAAGCAATGAATATGTTATCCGGATTTTTGAAATTGACACGTCCTTTGGCTCCCAGTTTTTCACCAAGAATTCTTTCATCGGGAGTTGAATGGCAGTCAGAAGAATCTCTAATTCTCACATAAAATTGACCATAGGAAGGGTCGAGCGCGTCAAGCTCATTGAAATTGTCAAACGTAATAACTACTTCTGCAATTCTTTTGACAAAACTGGACTTTTCAAGAATTTCCGGTCTACATTCCAGTAAAAGAACACCTTCAAACAGTTTCTCATATTCGGTATTTCCTTCTCTGGGTTGAAAAGATTCGATCTCCTTAAAGAAAAAATTAGAGAATCCAATTTGATATTCAACAATAAAAATGTTCTTATTTTGGCTTTTTTTCAACTTCTTCAAGCCTTTTGAATTCCTTTGAAAGATCTGAAGATAAGCCATCATAAATTTTACTTAATCTGGCAATTGAGCGTTTGACGGCAGCCTGGGGTTTTCCAGATTTTACCTTGACATATACTCTTGGATTGTCAATTACCGGATGTTTGATGTAATACTTTGATTCTTCAACCTGTTCGTCTTTCAATAGTTCTTCTACAAGAGGTCTTAATAATGTGTTATCATAGTTTAAAACTTCGAAGGTAATGGAGTTTTTATCCTTCTCTATAATCTTTATCTTGCTGTCCATCTTTCCGTTATGGCTTACGATTAATTAATCTTATTCTCCTTCCATACTCACTTAAACATACAAATCAATGAGTTCTCATTTTGCTTGCTGCCGTCAAAAATAACCGATTGAAGATAAATTATATAGCTCATGGATTTGCAACTTTATGTTTCCTTCCAGTCTCATGGCGATAGTACAGATAAATTAGAACCAGGAAAAATGCAGCTATGCCTGCATATGTGTAATCGTTGAAGGCTCCAAGGATATTTTTCCAGCTTGAACCGAATATAAACCCAAGGTAAACAAGAATGCTATCCCAGATTATTGTCCCTACCAGAGTATATATTGCAAATGTCGAATATTTCATCTTGGCAATACCTGCGGGAATAGAGATGAATGTCCTGAAAATAGGTGTCATTCGAGTCAGGAAAACAGATATTTTTCCATATTTCATGAACCACCTGTGAGTAATTCTTATTGAATTTTCGTCCAGACCCACATACTTTCCGAATTTTAAAATTCCTGGTTCCCCACCATAATATCCGATCCCGTATGCCAGAGATGAGCCAACCAAATTTCCAATAGTACCGGCTAAAATGACAAGAACGTATGCGGGCACGGGACCAAACGGAGGAAGACCTCCTGTTAATGCCAGGTAACCTCCAAATGCCATCACAACCTCTGAAGGTACTGGGAGCAGTAAGCCTTCAAGAAGCATCAGGAAGAAAATGCCGGGATATCCAATAGTCTGAATTATGAGTATAATGTCTGATATTATTACATCTAGAATTCCGGTTATGAAAGAAGTCAAATCAATCTTCTCCACTAACTTTTGAAAATTGTACCCCAATCATTTGCTGAATTTCCTCATTGGATATTGTAAATTTCCTCTTCTTAATATTACTTTCAAGGAGCATAAGTTCTGACAACTCATCCGGATATCCCTCTGCATAAACAATTTCAACTATTCTGGCATTCATCAACATTTTTGAACAGACTACGCATGGGTGTGTGGTAGTATAGATTATAGAATCCCTTATGCTCACGCCATGGACAGCAGCCTGAATTATGGCATTCTGTTCGGCATGTAATCCTCTGCATAGTTCATGTCTTTCCCCTGAAGGTATGTTCATATCATCTCTAATGCAACCTACAACGTCACAATGAGCCGTATTGCTTGGTGGGCCATTGTATCCGGTAGCTAAGATATTTCTATCTCTGACCAAAACGGCCCCAACCTTCCTTCTAATGCAATTTGATCTTGAGGCAGCTAAAAAAGCCATTCTCATAAAGTACTGATCCCAGGATGGTTGTTTTTCATTCATCAGTCAAAACTTCTAAAATTATTAAATGTGGAAACTACTCCACATCAAGGATTGCCTCGTGCTTTTTTCCTTTATTCTTATTGCCTGGCTGTCCTTCCATGTCCTGGAATCTACCCTTTAGTTTTTCCATAACCTTTGGCATGGTGGTGTATTCCATCTCCTCTTCCGGAAGCCTGTGAGGCTCAAAGGGACCCATCCTTCTTATGTAATCAGCTATATCTGAAGCAAGCTTTCTTGCACCATCGAAAGCCGGGTCATCAAACATATCAACAGGGCCAGAGAGTTTTCCATCTTTATATACAAAGCCCAGAGCTCCTACTTTTGGTGGGCCATCAAACCTTGACATTTTTGAATATTTTAATCCAACGGGCATAAGGGGTCCGTTGAAAGATCCTCTCATCCATCCTGAAACAAGATATGGATGTGAGAAAGCTTCCATTGCCTCTCCTGATGCTGGAAGACCAGATTGAATTCTTACTATTGCTGCTGGATCATCTTTTCCCACATATTCTCCGGCAATAAATGAAAGCTTATCAGTTGTGATAACTGCAACATTTTCATCAGGGAGCTTCTGATGGGTTTCCTTGGTAAGAACTCTCTTGATGACATATCTGCTCTTTGATCCAATTAGAGAAATTATATCATACATTTCTTCTGGTGCATCAAGATATATGTTTTTTCCTTCAATAATATCCCATACCTCAAACCTGAATCCCTCGTGCATGTTGTTATCTATTACCAGTCCGGGAGTATTAAACGGATCTGCAAACATTTTAAAAATAGGATAGTTAAAGGCTCCAGGTTCAGTTTTATCCATCATGTATACAATGAATGGTTCAGATTTCCTTGGAGTTATTTCCATCTCGGCGACACCTGGGCCCATTCCCTTTATATTTCCGGAAAATGAATCCTTGAGCAAGTCCTGGCCAGCACCATACAAACCAAGTTTCTTTGCTACCTCGGTTCCGTCCTTGAAGGCATCCCATGCAAGCCCGTGTACCTCTTTTGAATTAATCCCTAGATTATGGGCCATAGTTATCTGTATATCGTCTCCGATACTTGAAATATGGAAATCAGAAATAATTCCCTTTCCGTGTTCTTTCACGTGGTTTCTAACCTGATTTACTACGTCCTCATGGACTGTTGTATGACCTGGAAGACTACCTATGTCTGCCTTTATATGACTTAATGTAACTTTCATTGATCATTAATGACTAATTCATATTAATAAATTATCTCACTAGGTTACGGTTTCCGTTAACCATGTTAACATCCACCTTTGGAAGTTATCATCTGTCTGATGCTTAAACTTCTTGGATATAACCCTATACCCTCTATCCCGTTCACAAATGTTTCAGGGATTGCCTTTTTTATTATGTTATACGAGGCATTGAGATCTGCATGTATCAGTTTACCTTTTGCAGATTGGAATACGCCTC
>JAKBRR010000259.1 GCA_021845325.1 Thermoplasmata archaeon | reverse complement strand
CCTGAGGAGTATAATTTCCAGAGGAGATCTTGTCAGAGCCACTGTTTTAAGGAGAGAAGAAAAAAAAGGGGATATGGAAAGAAACAAGGAACAGAAAAGAACGCCCACAAAGGTTACGGTTAACGTTGAAGAGACATTTTTTCAACCGTTTACAGGACGGTTAAGAATCAGCGGACAAATAGTGGAGAGCAGTTCTGAAATTAAGGGGAACTACCAGTCAATAAATGTGTCACCACAGGATGAAGTTGAAATATTCAAGGAAAACTGGTCGGAAGCTTCAGAGGATCTCATAGGCGAGGCACAGTTGAAATGGGTTGGAAATGATATCCTGTTCATTGTTCTTGATGATGAACAGTGCGATATTTTTACAATAAAAGCATATGGTATTGAATCTCATGGAAGAATATTCTCAGGGAAGAGTGGAAAGGGTTATGAGCAGCAGAAATCCGCATCCACATATTATTCGGAAATAGAAAGGGCCATAAATTCATTTTCTGCAATAAAGATTATTGTTATTGCCGGCCCCGGATTTGAAAGGGAAAAGCTCTTTGAATATCTAACCCAATCAGGTAAATTTTCTAAGGTGAAAGTTATAACGATACCTACTACAAGAAGTGATGAAAATGCAATTTATGAGGTTCTGACTGATCCGTCGCTCGCTTCCATAGGAAATGTTTCCAGATTGAAAATGGAAAAGGAGAAAACCGAGAGACTTCTAAAGGAAATTTCAAGGAATGGAAATGTTACTTATGGTTATGATAATGTTTTAGAAACAATGAATACGGGGGCTATCGAAGAGATCATGATAACAGAAACAGAATTCAGAGATGAAAGAACCATTAAACTTCTTGAAAAAGCCTCCTCCTATGGAATAAAGGTATCGATTTTCAGTGATGAAACTGAATATGGGAAAATAGTTCAGGGGCTTGGAGGTATCTGCGCATTTCTTAGATACCATATTGAATCTGGGACTTGAGAGATTTGTAATATTGATGAAGGGAAAAGTTATTTTCCGCTTTTGCCATGAATTTTTTTGAAATAATTGCAATATGCAGTTATGGAGCAAATGTTGCATTTTGGTGTGATTGGTTTGCAAATGGTTTTTCCAAATTCCACAAGCATCGGGTTAAACCCAAGCCACAAATCATGAGGAATCTGTTTCCTCAGGCATTCTTCAGTGTCATCAGGTTTGCTGGTATTACAAAACCCGATTCTGTTTGAAATTCTGTGAACATGGGTATCAACTGCTATGGAAGGAATAGAGAAAGCATCAGAAAGTATTACATTTGCAGTTTTCCTTCCAATACCTGGTATTTTCATAAGAAGATCAATATCGTTTGGCACGTTGCCTTCAAAATCATTAATAACAATTCTGGCCGCTCCTATAACCCTCTTTGCTTTAACATTGGCAAATCCAACCTTTGATATGAGTTTTGACACCTCTTCCTCATCGGCCCTTGAGAGATTGAGTGCAGTTTCATATTTTTCATAAAGATTTCTTCCAGCTAAATTTGACACTTCATCCTTTGTTCTGTGAGATAAAATTGTCGTTATCATGATCCAGAATGGGTCTTTGAATTCAAAATAATGTTCAGGAGTTTGCTCCTTTATCCTTGTAATCATTAACCTTATATCCTGCTCATTAAACTTTTTCATTTCCGACTATGTCTCCAGAAATGTGAGTATCTCATTAATAAAGAACATTGCTTAATATGAAGGATTTTGAGTTTTTCTAACTGATAATATGCGTATGACAAATATAGTTGCAAATTGCAATATCACATAAAAAGGCTTTTTCAGTGAGGTATTTGAAATATAATTTTCATTCCATACCTGGAACTTTATCCAATAAAAGTATCCGGTAATTCAACAAAAGAACTCAGCTTTTAATCTAAAGGCGACATATGGCAATGAATGGATTATGATGTATTGATTGCCGGTGGTGGAACTTCCGGTGCTTATGCAGCATTTCTTCTGGCCGGTTCCGGGCTTCGAGTGATAGTCGCAGAAAAGAGAATAGACACGGGCTCTCCTCCATCAGGTATGTGTCTCATAGGAGAGAATCCGGCAAAAAAGTATCTGGGAAACTGGCTTGGAAAATCGTTGGCAGTTCATCGTGAAATGGAGATTGAAGCTTTCTCAGAGAATTTTACATTAAATTTAAAAGAAAACAGGGGAATAATGCAATTCAGCAGAGAAAAACTGGATCGCAATATACTGGTATCTGCTGGAAACGTGGGGGCAGATATCCTCATAAGATCGGAACTTACTTCATATAGAGAGGAAAATAATGAAATCCATGCTGTATTAAAAACAGAGGGTAAAGATAAAAACATTACTGCAAAATATCTGATCGTGGCAACAGGTGGTCAGCCCATAGTAAACGCATTGCACAGCGATGAGTGCAGGAATGCCTGTTTTAAAGGAATCCTGAGCAGGGGCTTTTTTACCGGTGATATGGAAGGCAGTCTTGAACTGAAAATAGATGAAAATTCAATGATTTTGCGAAGCAGGAATCAAAGATTCTGGGAGGAAGCAATAATAACGAAATCCGATCACTTTGATTCTCAGAAGAGAGATGAAGGATCAATAAAACCAAGCGCTGTCATAAACTACGAAAAGAAATTTCATACCTGTGTTCCCAGAATGGGCCAGAATGTTTTCCCGGTTGGGGAAAGTGCTGGACTGTTTGGAGAATCCACAGGTTTCGGAATAGATATGGCACTTGAAAGTGCTAAAATGGCAGCCGGGTTTATCGAGAAGGGAATTACCGGCGATTCGGAATATGAAAAATATGTCTCAGAGATAAACAGAATCAAGGAAAGGATTAGCTCAACTCCATCCCGGGACAAAGTTCTCAGTGGAGAAATATGTGAAATAGAAAAAATAGTAAGCTTCTTCAGGAAAAGATAGAAATCATTCCTCATCAAGATTAAAGGCGGATCCACTTTTCATTTGTGCCTTTAACATCTTTCTGAATCCCCTGTTCCCTTTCATCATTTTTACATTTTCCTTCATGGACTTGAATTCCTTCAGCATGTGCCTGACATCAGCTTCGGTGCTTCCTGATCCCCTTGCGACTCTCTTGATCCGCTTTGCATTTATTTCATCCGGATTTTCAAGTTCATAATATGTCATTGAATCAAGCATAACTCTGTATTTCGAAAGGCGGTTTTCAGCCTGATCCAGATCTAATTCTCCGGTTTTTGCAGCGCCCGGTATTTTAGCCAGGGGCAGCGACTCAAAAAGCCTTTTTAAAATTGAAGGTTTCGAAAACTTTTCCCATATCTCATACATGTCCTTGAGGTTAAATTTCCCGGACATCATCTTCGACAGAGTTTCCTCCGCTTTTTCTTCAGTTATGTCCGTTTCCTGAGCTATTTCCATTATTGCTTCAATATCACCCATTCCCAGAAGCCTCTGAAGGAACTTTTTTGGATTGAATATTTCCATGTCTTCAATATGCTCGCCC
>JAKBRR010000258.1 GCA_021845325.1 Thermoplasmata archaeon | reverse complement strand
CTGCGCAGGTTGAACAGAGTATGCGAAACAATGATGAAGAATAGTGCATAATAAATCTGGTCCCATCCTACCTGTTAGTACTGTTCCAGGCAGATCAATATGTGGTATTCTCAACGAATTCCTTCACTATTTTATCCACTTCAGAGATCCAATCTACGTGGAACTCTTCATCGTGGTCTGGATGTTCTTGTTCGTCTATGGCAGAATTCACGGATAATCGGACCGTGTTTGTCTCGTGGAACCCTTTCAACGGCAATGAAAAGAGCGCCAGCATCTTACTTGAACACTCGGATGGCTGCCTGCTGTATTATCCTGTATGTGATATTGTGAGCTGAATAAGCTTATGTTGCCTGGAAGGAGTGTTATAATTCTAATTTGTTCTTGTGGTATTTCTTGTGGACAAATATTTACCACAAAATGGCTGTATATGGGAGATAAATCTCTATCCAAGATCGGTTATGAATACTTTTGGAGAAATTCAAATTTATACAAAATTTGGAAGTGGTAAAATACTTGACTATGAGACAACTGTTCGTTTGTGCAGTTATGCTCCAGATAAGGGAGTATGTATAGACGAAATAATCAAAAGAGAGATAGAACTCGAGCTAAAAACATTGAGGTTTATCTTGATGAATGAACATTTGTAAAACAAGTTGAGGACACAAAAAATTTATTATCTGGAAACCTATAAGTTGAAGTGATATAAAATGGCAACGAGAAAAGAGATAATTGAAAGAAATATCAAATTCTTTACCCAGGAAGATCCTATTGGAAAAATAGTCTATGAAAGTTTAAAGAACCTTTAATTTTTTTTAAATGAAATTAACTGCCCAAGATGTTATTCGAATTCATGAGGACCTAATAAAGTCACAGTCCATCTCTCCAGGATATAAAAGTAAAGATGATATATATTCATTGATAGATAAACTTGATTCAAAGATATTTGGTATTAGAATTTATGACACCCCGTTTAAAAAAGGCGCAGCGTTATTCGAGGGTATTATTAGGTTGCATCCATTTATAGATGGGAACAAGCGGACTGCTCTGGCATCACTCCAACAATATATGTCAAACGAGGGGTTTTTACTTATCATCCCGTTGAGCGCTGTAAGACTATGTATAAAAATTGCTCAAAACCGTGATAATTCAGAAGATGGGATAAATAACCTGATAAACAGTCTAGTAAAGTGGATTAAGTATCGAAGTGCGGAAAAGGAGCGCCTTGGTAAGCTCAAAGAAATATTCTACTCAGATGTAAAGTTACTTAAAACTGTAAAGAAGATCTCAAAAAGAAGGAAAGATGGGTCCTTGGAAGAAGGGTTCGTGAAGTTTTGCATAGGGACAGATATTTACCCTGACAACAAAGCAAACTATAAGGAGATCTTGGAATTCCTTGAAAATAGATACAAAATAGTTCTAAACTATTTGAACAATTGACCCTTATAATTTAGGAATAATCTAAATGAAGAACTTAAGAGTAAAAATAGAATTTAAAATGACATTCTAATCAACAATAAAAATATAATTTTTATGGCCTAAAAATTAACTAATGGCACATTTTCCAGTTTCCAAATCTGGTCATACACTATTGATGCTGCATAATTTGGCGGAGAAGCATTGTTTGCTATCGCTTCAATTATATGTGTGAATGAATTTTCAAGAGTTGAATTGACAATTGCTACCGAATAATAGTACTTTGCTGTCAAACTGCTAACATTACTTACTGAATTCAAGACACCGGCAAATGGATCAGTCAGTGTGACGTTTGCAATGTTAAATGCATTGGATACTACCGCCATATCTTCTGTTATTTGTTGTGATGTGCCAAACAAACCAGATGAGTATTGAGTTGCTGTAGAAGTTGACTGCAACCATCCCTGGACCATAATCGGTATATCTGTAATTAACAACTCAGTAATCGGGTAGGTTCCATTTGTTGTGCTTACAACTACAGAAGGAAACCCAAGGTCCATAACTAACGGGAATAATGTTGATTTCACAACAGTCTGGTTGGTAAACTGCCCATTGCTCACGTACATTGTAAAATCTATAGTGGTGGTCGCTGAAATTTGAGTAATGTTTTCCCATACAGAATTAGCGCTGTAATCCTGTGTGTTAAAGAAGCTTTCCGAAGTGTTTGTACCCGCAAGTATGTATCCTGTTGAAGTTGGTATAATTGAGGCATAATTATATGTTGAACCGCCAATAGTTGTGAAATTCAATCCAGAAGAACTTGCAAATGTGAAGCTCTCGGGCTGGGTGAAATTGTAAGATAGTAACTGTGCTGGTCCAGCTGAAGGATTCGTATAAATCAGAAGGTCCGCCGATACCTGCCAGAAAGAACCTGGGTCAATCTTGTTCATAGAAACGGTTAGATTGTGGGAACCTTCTATTATACCAAGGGCCGCCGTGACATTGACTTCATACGGCCTATCGTTCAGAGTATAAACACCAGTTACAGGCCTCCATTGGAACAAATTGATTCCGCCCGTATTTATATATGGAAAAGGAAGTACATTTGCAATCGGTGTTGAACCGGATGTTACTGAAATACTTTCGAATGGTGAATAATATGGTTCGTTTGCATACCAGAATTCATCAGCCCCGTACCCATATACGTATAATAGTAGTTTTGCCGCAACCGTATCTGATGGGACTGTTACGTTAGCAGTAGATACATCATTTGCATAGCTTAGCGGCGTGGAAAGCACCATGTTTGGTTCGGATGGGGCTGGACTGTCAGACGAAACGGGGTAAAATGATATGGTTACGCTATTAACAAAACTACCGTCTATTATGGCCATGGGTGGATAGAAATAAAAGTAGACCTTCCCCTGAAGAAGTGAGGAAAACTCAGTAATATTATTCTGAACAGACCAGTTTCCATATTCTGGTGTGGTTCCGGTGAATACGGTTGCATTATTCAATGTAAGCCAGTAAGAGGAATCGTAAACTACTCCTGTTGCTTCTCCACTATATGTTACAACTATTGCTGCAAAATTGCCTGATGGAGCCTGAAATGTTCCCCTTACTGTCGGGCACCAGTGTAAAACCGTAAAGTTGCTGAAAAGTGTTATATTAATTGGTGTTGTGTCTGGAACAACCGGTGGTGGGGAGACCTGAACTGAAGAATCGTTTTGTATTCCGTTATATGGATTTGTTACGTTAATGAATCCATTAAGAGGTTCATAATCTCCCCCATTTGAAATAAGCCCCTCATCATTAAATGGAATTATGCCATCGAAATTATACCAGTAGTTCCCTCCCTGATATTTTCCTCCAATGATGTTTCCAGAAAGCTTATAATCATTTACACTGTGGACAACGGTTGCAGGTTGGGTTGATACGTTCCAGGAATCAATATAATATGCCGTATTTCCAGTATAGATGCTGTAATCAGGACTGTAAGCCGGTATTGTTGTTGTAAAGTTGTTATTATATATAAGATTCCCCGAACTATATACTGACAACGCAA
>JAKBRR010000257.1 GCA_021845325.1 Thermoplasmata archaeon | reverse complement strand
TTATAGGAGAGTATATGTGAAAATTAAGTTATGCCAACACTAAAAGTATATTTAGTTACGATATAGAAGCTAAAATAGCATAGCGTCCCAAATCTTGTGCAATCATTATGGATACCTCTCCTGGAACAATTCCTTAATCTCATCAATGCATTTATAATATCCCCTCAACGATCTCATTGACCATTTATCATTTATCTCTGCTGCCCTCAGATCAATGATCATGAAAAAAGTATTGAAAAGCTATTAGCAATCGTTGATAAGAAAGGAAATCAGAACTTAGGAAATAAGGCCATTAATGCGGAAAGACCCATAACATCCATATCACAAAGTTCTCTATTTACAGGAGCAACACGTATTGATCTTTCGGTTGTTGTTATTACATTATATCACGAAGTATTTCAGATGTTCTTGCTTTATCAGATCAAGATTTTATTTTCAGGTTCCAAAAGAATAGCCTGAAATAAGAAACAAAATTTGAAAGGCACTCAGATCCATATTTCTGATATTCTTAACCTTGAACCTGGCTGATTCTCAGGATGATACATCCTACAGTTGTATGCTATGACTGGCCGATCTAAAATTATACCTTTATGCGGTTATTTAAATAGCCTTTTTAAATATTGAAGGAAGATGTTTGAACCTATTACAAAGAATATATTCCGGTGGGGGACTATTGACCCTGAAATCGGCTTAATGATGTATTCTCATTTGCTTCTGAAGGGAGATAAAGCTGTCCTGATTGATCCAGTGGCAATGCCCGGTCTCGTGCAGATGATCAAGGTTCTTGCAGATCCCCTTGCGGTGATAATGACAAATTATCCGCATTTAAGAGGCTGTCCTTTCTTGTCTAAACAATTTAACATTTCACTATTTATCCCAGACATAGAAACGGTCGAAGAAGATGAAAAATTGGTAAATACGTTTCTCGATTTGTATAACATCCAAAGTGCTCAGAAATATAGTGAGTTAACTGTTCTCCCTCTTGGAATTGAGGCGTACAAAATCAATGGAAGGCATGAAATGGCTCTCAAGTTTGATGACTTCTTGGCAGTCGGCGATTCCGCTTACAGTCTGAACGGCAAACTCACCTTTTATCCAACTGGCATCTGGTCCGATGAAAAAGAGGTAAAATCAAATGCAACCAAAGCTGCTTTAATCCCAGTGATAAAGAAGTCAGCCGCTGACGGACTCCTTTCAGGGCACTTCGGAGATATAGTTACTGGCTTGCAAAAAATGATCTAAGGCACTAAAAAGTGGGTGCAATTACAACAACTTTTATTTTGTTAAATAAATTGAAACATATTTCTGAAACACTGCCTGAAAAAACGTTAATAAACTGAAACCACTACCTAACAAACCTAACTATTTCTATATCAAATTAAATTTAACATAATAGAATAAATAGGATTAAATCATTAAAGAAAGGAATGGAACCGAACAGAAATGAAATAGTGTACGTCAGATCATTGGATGGATTCGAATTTGAAAAGTTTTGTGCTAACCTAATTGAAAAACTGGGTTGGGGGAAAACTACTCTGACACCAAAAACAGGTGACGGCGGTAAGGATATAATTGTAAAAATAGACAACTCAAAATACATGTTCGTGGAGTGCAAAAATCAACCAAGTACAAATATAGGAAGACCAATCATTCAAAAACTTGACTCTGCAGTTAGATATGAAAATGCATCCAAAGGAATAGTAATTACCACTGGAAAATTTTCAAATGAAGCTGTGGAATATGCCAAGAAACTGGATATAGAAATGAAATTGATCGATATTCTTGAACTGACAAGACTCGCTGCGAGTATCGGTATAACAATTGTTTCAGACAAAAACATATCAGAGCACTATTACAAGCCATATCTCTCTGAGCCTGAACTAACCAAAATTCAGTATTCACTTTTTAACGCTGTGAAAACTTACCCTAGAACAATTGAAGATCTGGTTAGCTTCAGTGATATCAAGAAAAGTTTCTTTACTATTTATTATTTTAATTACAGCATTCACGAGGAGTTTTCAACCAGCGTTGGAATAGTTCACAAAATCCATGAGGATGATATGCATCTCTATCTCAAGGGGTCTACAGGAAAAGGAGTTGAATCCAACATAATCGAATTCGTTAAACCCGACGAAATATCTAACCTAAAACCTATTTCAGAACTGAATGAAAGGATAAATGACACAGAGACGATTGGACAGAATGTTGACCTGGGTACACTTTCTAAGCTTGCAAAAAAATGGATCATAGAAGAACACACCAAGAAAGTAGAATATAAGGGGAAAAATAATGTGCAATACAAACAAAAGTTTGTTCCTTCAAAGACCAGTATTGAGCTTAAACGAATAATATCCATAAATGTGCATTACAGGCAGGTAAAAATGATCCAGTCATCCTATTCAAAAGATTTTATTTCCATAGACGGACCAACTTCTGTTCTACTGGATCATCCAATTGCTTTATGTGATTACTGTGGAGGTAAAAGGAAGCTGATTGTCTGCGACAGTTGTTCACGCATAGCTGATAGTGGAATTGTAAAGCATGGAAAAAGATGCTCTATTTGTAAGAAGACAATCTGCATTAACTGTGTTTACAGGCACAAAACACCTTCATTCATCAGAGGATATACCTGTGAGAATTGTTCAAAGCAAATCTATGGAGAAGAATACGTAAAGAGAAAACCAAAAAGAGTGAGAAAGCCAAATTACTTGGAAAAAATAAAAGAAGTAAGATCTTTCAACCTTGACTGAAACTATGGAAATTTTGAAAAGGCTTTTATGATATTTCCCAGATATCTTATGAATAAACATCCAATTTCAATTTACGGATGCTTGATTTTATCAAACGCTATGTCCAGATCTTCTATAGTGATTTTGTTTTCTAATGCAAATTATCAAAATAATTGTATAAGTTATCAATAACCATTCCTGAATCAACCGTATACTTCTTATATTTCCCATACACATAATCCATTAGATCATCCAGGGATATTCTATTAAATCTCTCCTTTATCCTTGAAAGTGCAATTTTTTGTGATTGATCTAAACCATTCCATGTTTGTTGAGTTGATTTAAATCCAGTAGGGGTTAGAGTGAGACCATCTTCCTCATTTACGATGCCAGACTCTACCAGTTCAAAAAGATCACTATCAAGCTCACGGGAAAATGGACCATAATAGTGCGGTACAAAGTTATAGCCTTGAATTTTGGAGAAAACAGTCTCTTTTGAAAGAAGGAACATTTCCCTTTGTAAATGAGTCTTTGATGATATACTCTCATTGTAAAGCATGGAAGCTCCACGAGAATAAATGAGCAGTTGGAGTGTGCCTGACTTTTTCACTTATGTGCAATGCGAGGAGTTTATAATAACTTTCATTCTGTACCATTATTGAAAGTGGAAAATCTAAAGAGAATTTCATTTGGTCGGCAATCCCGCTAAATTGACTTCCTATCCAAATAGAGAAATTTTTTTATAAATTTAAGACGTAAAATTTTAT
>JAKBRR010000256.1 GCA_021845325.1 Thermoplasmata archaeon | reverse complement strand
CCTTAATGATTTTAATATAAATTCAATAAGGCAATGATTACGAAATACCATTGGTAGAAACTTTAAAGTAGAGTATCATCATTGTACATTAACAGATTTGTTAATTGAGGATGACAATGAATGAAGTTTCTTCGCTTTATAAAATAAGAGATTCTGCTCTTTCTAGTGGACGGGCAGTATACAATACTTCCCAACTAGCACACCTCATAAATAAAGATAGAAATGTTGCTGCAGTTTATTTGTCGAGATTGGTTCAAAAGAAACTGGCAATAAGACTTATCAGAGGAAAAATATCATTTGTCGAAGATGATTTTGTCATAGCTTCACAACTAGTTGAGCCATCATATATTTCTCTTGACTCTGCGTTATTGTTTCATAATGTTATTCAACAAGTTCCCCGTTATATACAGTCAGTAACCCCGGTAAATTCAATTACATATCATGAACTGGGCTTGGAATATCATAAAATAAACCCCGGCCTTATGTTTGGATTTGAGCGTCACAAAGTCTCCGGCAGTTACTGTTTCGTTGCAACCAGGGAAAAGGCACTGCTTGATGGCTATTACCTTAAACTGTTCACATTAGATGATGTTTTGGAGTTAGGAAGAACGAGTGAGTACAAAAAACTAAGGCCCCTTTTTCTTAAATTCATTGGAAAGGGTAAGAAAAAGATGTTAGAGGTATTTCAATGATAGGTGCGAAATCAATCAGAGAAATGGCAAAAGTTTCAGGTTTAAGACCATGGCAACAGGAAAAGCACTATCTACAGAGTGTTTTACTCTCCTCTTTGTCTGATTTACCATTAGTTTTCAAAGGTGGTACTTATCTCTGGTTTTTTCATGGTCTTAATAGATTTTCGGAAGACTTAGATTTTACCATAACGGGGAATATAAAAAAGGATCTCCCAGAATTTGTTTCAAAATCCCTTAATCTTTATGGCTTTTCTAACAAATTGAAGAATATAAAGAATGAGGAAACGGGGATTTCAGCAAGGTTCATGATTAATGGTCCATTAAACACTTCCCAAAGTGACAGTTGTGTTATATATGTGGAGGCAAGCGGAAGAGAAACAATACTTTTGCCTAAGATTCCTCTAAAACTGGATTTTCCTCAGTATGATCTTCCTATTAAGAATTTACTTGGAATGAACCTTGACGAAGTTGGCGCAGAAAAAGTCAGGGCAATATTGACCAGGAAAAAAGCTAGGGATATTTTCGATCTATACTATCTTATAGGGAGGAAAAATATAAAATTTGACGTAGACCTTATTAATCAAAAGATAAGCTTTTACGGATTGGCATTCAACAAGTCATTATTTCTAACCAATTTGAAAGAACGAGAAGAATCTTTTTCCAGAGAAATGAAACAAATAGTTCTTGGAGAACTGCCACCATTCGAGGAAGTTTTCAAAAGAATCTCAATTTGGGTCAATTTCAGATAGTTCCTCCTTTACTTACACGCAAAAAACTCCATTCACCAAAGTGTATTATAACAACTACACCAAATTTTATTCCCGGCTTCCGGATTCGAACCAGAGACCTGCGGATTACGGCGGTTTCACCCCGTGTTCCCTCTACAGTCCGCCGCTCTACCAACTGAGCTAAGCCGGGTAAAGGCAAATAGTCTCCCACATTAAAAATCTTTTTCAATTTCAGATCATAACACTTAGATAAAATGGCAGGTTATTGATTAATGAGTCAAGGGATTGATATTAGGAATATCGAAGTGAATGGATTTCCGCTGATCAGACATCATGGAATGATAGCTAACAATACTTCTGCAGCACTTGTTGCTGCAAACGGAAAGATCTCCTGGGCATGTCTCCCAATTTTTTCATCTCCGCCTGTATTTGATTGTATTCTTGACAGCAAGAAGGGCACATTTTTTCAATTATGTCCGACCGACACCAATGGAATTACTGTAAAACAGGAGTATGTTGAAAAGACTCCTGTGCTTAAAACTTCATTCTTTAAGAATGGAAAAAAAATTTTGGAAATAACCGACTTTCTCCCGGAAACAAAATACGAGAACATAAAGTTTCCCGAAATTCACAGAATTTTAAGATCTTTTGAAAAACCCATTGAGGTTTCATTAAAAGTAACAATGAGAGCAGATTATGATGATATGGGAAAATTAAAAGAGATGAATGAAAAAGGTTTTACCATTTCTTCTGGAAATCGTGTAATCTCATATCTGGGTACAGTTCCAATAACCTTGAATGAACCAGGATTAAATCAGAAATTAACCTTAAAGGAAAATTCCACAGAAATTTTTGTCATATCTTACGGATTAAAGGATCACATTGTCATAGATGATTTCAGGACCATGGAACTTTTGAATAAGACCATTGAATTTTGGTCTAACTGGCATGATCAGAGTACATATAATGGTATATATAAAGACGAAATAATGAGGTCAGCCATAACTCTAAGAGGTCTGTTTTATGAGCCCACAGGACTTATGGTTGCAGCACCAACTACAAGCTTGCCAGAATGCATTGGGGGAGAACGAAACTGGGATTACCGGTATTCATGGATAAGGGATACCGCATACGTGATTGAAGCACAATCATTTCTTGGGTATCACCAATATGCAACAAAATTTCTCTATGATATAATGGAAATCATAGAAAACGAAGGTAAAATAAGGACAATATATCCCATTAATTTACAGGACGACATCAGTGAAAAATCTCTGGATTACGAAGGTTACATGGGTTCAAAGCCAGTAAGAATAGGCAATCTGGCATCAAATCAATTGCAACTGGATCAATATGGATCCATAATAAACGCCATTTATCACCTGTGCAATGCTGGGGGATACATAAACACATTCCTGAGAAACTTCATCATTGAAACAACAAACAAAATAATAGAAAAATGGGCTGAACCAGATTCAAGCATCTGGGAGTTCAGGACTGAAAAAAAGCATTATGTATATTCAAAAATCATGTGCTGGATGGGCATCGACAGGGCAATTAAAATTGGAAAGATGCAAAATTTTTCCTTTCCGTACGAGGACTGGGAAATCCAGAGGGACAAGATCAAGGAAGATGTGCTTAAAAATGGATTTGATAAGGGTCTGAATTCATTTGTTCAATACTATGGATCCAGGGATGTTGATGCATCTCTTCTCAGGATTCCAGTGCTCGACTTCCTTCCTGGAACAGATGAACGGATTAAGGGAACAATAGCCATGGTAGAGAAGAATCTCATGCATGACAGATATCTGTTTTCCAGATATCTTAACGACGATGGTTTATCCTGCAAGGATAATCCATTCCTATTGCTTTCATTCTGGTACGCAGAAGCACTCATTGAAATGGGCAGAGAAGAAGATGCCAGGAAAGTTTATGAAACCATCCTCGGGCTATCAAACGACCTTAAACTTTTCTCGGAGGAGATTGATATGGACAATTTTGATATGATAGGAAACTACCCGCAGGCAATAACCCATATAGGCGTCATCAGAGTGGGTGTTAAACTTGGAAAGCTGCAACAAACCAGATAATTATATCA
>JAKBRR010000255.1 GCA_021845325.1 Thermoplasmata archaeon | reverse complement strand
GGCAACTGGAGCCACTGGAGAAGATATCCCAGAACAGGCAGCTGGTAGCCTATAAACATAGGGGATTTTGGCATCCTATGGATACGCTGAGAGACAAGAATTATCTGAATCAAATTTGGAAAAGTGGCAAGGCCCCTTGGAAGGTGTGGAATGAATAGGAAAATTCTTGTGACTGGTGGTAACGGATTTATTGGTAGTCATGTAGTGAGAAAACTTCTCGCACAAGGTGACAAGCCAGTTATTCTCACCAGAAATTCCTCAGATATGTGGAGACTGAAAGCCATCATAAACAAAATTAGCGTTTTTAATGTCGATGAAATGCCTTTAGATGAACTATTTAAGAGTGAAAATTTAAGCGGCGTGATCAATCTTGTAACATACTACAAAAAACAGAACTCGTTTGAGGACATAGACAAAATGGTTGATTCCAACATTAAATTTCCATCTCAGCTATTACAACTTTGCAAGGATTACAATGTTCCTATTTTTATCACAGCTGGATCTTATTTTCAATACGGGATAAACTTCTTTTCATCTACTGCTGAAAGTGCGATTCCCAGGGACTTCTATGCCGCTACAAAAAGTGCCTTATCTAAGATCATGGATTATTACACATCTAGTTCGAGCCTTAAAGCTATGGAACTGGTACTTTTCACACCGTATGGTGAGATGGATCATGAGGAGAAACTAATTCCATACTTGATAAGAAACATTCTTACTGGTAAATCGGTGAATTTAACAAGAGGATTCCAAAAATTGAACCTTGTTTATGTAGAGGACGTTGCCTCCGCTTTTGTTAATTCTTTGGATTCTCGTATCGAGGAAAATAAAAGTGTACACTTGAATGTCGCCAGTTCCATATCCTATAGTATAAGAGAAATAATTACCGTGATGGAAGAGATTTTACAGAAACACATAAGTGTGAATTGGAATTCATTTACAGCAAGTGAAATGGATAAAGACAGCTTGCTCGTTGTTGACACCAAAATTACCGAAATGATGTTAAAATGGAAACCACGATACGATCTCTATGATGGTTTAAAAAGAACGATTGAATATTATAGGGGAGCTTTAAATGGAGATTGAAGACCTTTTTATTCCAGAAGCGAAATTAATAACCGGGAAAATTGCCAAAGACATTCGGGGCAGTTTCTTTAAGCCCTACAACCACGAGGAGATTTCAAAATTAGGAATACAATTCAGCGTGAAGGAAGCATTCTATTCTATTTCAAAAAGAAATGTCATCAGGGGTATGCATTTTCTAAAGCCTCCGAGTTCGCAGGCAAAAATTGTCACCGTTATAAAAGGTAGGATTACAGATGTACTTTTAGATTTAAGGACGGATTCTAAATATTATGGAAAGTTTATTTCTATAGACCTAAAGGAAAGTGATGGGCAGTCAATTTTTATACCAAAGGGAGTAGCACATGGATTTCTCGGAATTGATGATGAAAATATAGTTCTTTACTTAGCTGATGTAGGATATTCAAAGGAAAATGATGATGGTATAAGATACGATTCATTTGGATATGAATGGGGAGTCACAAACCCGATACTTTCGGAGAGGGATGCTGGTTTTGCTAAATTTCAAAACTTTACCTCTCCGTTCTAATATGATACTTTTGAGGATTAATTTCTTAACTTAGGGTTTTTCCAGTATTCTAAGATAAATCTTCAGACCCAGCACCATGTTTCTGACCTTTATTTGTATCTCGTCTATGATTTCCTACTCTTCCATCTTGTATATATTTATTCCTAAATGTATAACGAAAACATCTATGAGTCCATGTATTCCATCATTAATGTTGAGTATGCGGAGACGCAGATACAGTAAAAGAAAGTTAAAAAACATTTATATGGAAATAATTCGGTCATCTTTGAAATATAATCCATCGGGCAAGAGATAATTCCCGTGCATGTTGAACAAGTACAGCTATGATTCATACTGCTTATACCTGTGTTATATTCTCCCAGGTTCATCCTACAGATAATAAAATAGGTATAATTTCTAGAAACTTCTCTCGTTTTCATCATAATATTTTATGCACTCCATATTGCAGAAAAAAATTTGGAATTAAGGATTAAACTAGTAACGGGAAACAATCAAGGAGTTGAAATTGAGTCGTCGTATCTTAAGACCTGAGAATAATATTACAAGACCAGTAGAAGAAAAACTCCAAAAAGCTAGATCACCTTTGAAGTGTGATCCAAAGATTAGAATTGGCAATGGCCTAAAGGAGACTATGGGGTCGTTCAAATATCATAAGCAGATATACCAAAAATTTTAGTCAGACAATGCTCTTCCATACGTAATGAAAGTTCTAGTTACGGGTGCAGGTGGATACATAGGAACTGTTCTTACAGAAGAGCTAATTAAGCGGAATCATGAAGTCGTGGCTCTCGACCGTTTTCTTTTCGGGGAAACTCTAGACAGATATCCGGAAGTAAAGAAAATAAAGGAGGATATAAGAACTATTTCCGTCGAAAAATTAAGAGAGGCAATGGTAGACGTCGACGCAGTCATCGATCTTGCAGCACTCTCTAATGATCCATCAGGCGAGTTAAATGCAATTAACACAATATCTATAAATCATCTTGGTAGATTTAGGATGGCATCTCTGTCAAAACATCTTGGTGTGCAAAAATATATACTTCCCTCATCCTGCAGCATTTACGGATTCAATGATGAATATGTAGACGAAAATTCGTTGCCAAATCCCCTCACAACTTATGCAAAGGCCAATCTCATGATAGAAAAAGACAGCATGACTCTTAACGATGATGATTTTCAGGTTACTGCTTTCAGGCTTGCCACCGTTTATGGATTGTCAGAAAAACGCATGCGCTTCGATCTTGTGGTGAATGATGTTGTGGGGCAGATATTCAGTAATGGATTTACCAATCTTACAACTGGTGGCAAGCAGTGGAGGCCTTTCGTTCATGTAAGGGATGTAAGCAAAGCCCTGATCATGGGGATTGAATCTAAGGCTAACCTAGGGGGCAAAATATTCAATCTTGGTTCAAACGAACAGAATTACCAGATAATAGATGTTGCCAAGAAAATATTCAATGCATTGAACAAAGATGAGAAATATAACTGGGTTGGGTCGCCAGATAACAGGTCATACCGCGTGAAATTTGATAGGATATCCAAAGAACTCGGTTTCAGACCAGACTTTGATATTGGGCGCGGTGCAAAGGAAGTATGGAACTCGCTTGAACGAAAAGAAATAACCTACGGGGATGAAAGATACATCACCGTTAAATGGTACAAGCACTTGATTGATCAGGGAATACAATTGTGAAATCATTGAAAATACCATCTCCAAACATCCTTTGAGTTCGTCAGGTGATGGTTTGGACAATTATACTCATATTTTTTAGTAGGTCACATTCCGATGTTAAATAAGGTCAGTTGAACGCTTTCTCATGCAATTGAACATAGTAATTGGAGATTGTATCATACATTACTGACCATAATTTATTCAAGAACCCTTTTTCATTAACTCCTGCGATATTAT
>JAKBRR010000009.1 GCA_021845325.1 Thermoplasmata archaeon | reverse complement strand
CATTTCTCTCCAAAAGCAATTTTGAAAAGAATGCATTTCCGATAGTGGTTCCAGCTTTTTCCTCCATAATTATCTTTTCTCTGGGGATGCCATATTTCAAAAGTTCTCTTAACATAAATTCAGCTTCTGATATTCCGCATCCCTTCTCCGTGACTCCGCCTGATGGGATTATAATTGCTTCTCCATTGAGGGACCTATATAAATTCACTGCTTCTCCTGCCCTACCCTTAAGCTCTTCAGTGGGGGCGCATCCAGATGATCGGCATCCCAGCAAAATTATCACGTTTTCTATCTCTTTTTTCATTCAAAAACCAATAATCCAAATATAATCATTACTATTTTATCTTAACCTTGAACTGTAATATTTAGTCTTGACTATCATTTCTATTTATTAAATTTTCCAGCTGTTGGAAAAATTAGTTAAATCATTTATTAATATATGCATATGAATACAGGTAAGGAAAAAGAAAAAATCTTAGAAATCTGGAACGCATTCTATCAGTTTGACCCAACCACTCTCCTTCAGTTAGAAAGAAAATATTTCAGAAACCCATATGTAGAACCGCTAAGCGAGCAAGTGAATGAAGGTGCATTTTCACTTCTATGTACCAGAAGGGGTATAGATGATGAATATAATTCAAAAAAAGAAGCCTGGATTTTTTCTGCTGGATTTACGGAAAGAGATAAGCTCATTGAACTCTTAAGAAAGCAGATAGAATACTCAAAAAACACTGGAATTAAAAAAATCTACTATTCTAATTTTTCACCAGGATACTTTTTTCCGGGTATTGACAGCGAAAAGTATCCAGAACTGCACAGTTCACTCATCCAAACAGGGTTTAAATCAGATTCGGAAGCACTTGCAATGGAAGCAGAAATAGGAGAAATGAAATATACACAAAAGGAGGGTAATGAAGTAGAAATTAGAAATCTTAGGACTCACGAAACCGAAGACCTTCTTGGAATGGTGAAGAGCAATTTTCCTTATGACTGTTATCTGAGAGTAGACGGCGTAATAAAACATGGAAGTCTAGATCAGATTTCTGTTGCAAAAATTAACAATCAAATTGTTGGTTACTCCATGTTTGCCAGTGGTGAAGGCCCAATGGAATTCTCACCAGGTGAGAGGTTTGGATGTTTCGAGGTTTTGGAAGCTTATCGTTCTCTAGGGATTGGAAGCAGGCTCTTAACGAATACGTTAATAAATATGAAAGCAAATGGAATCAGACATGCGTACTTCCTCTGGACTTCAGAAAAGGCATCTCATCTGTACCAAAGATATGGGTTTAGGATCACGAGAAAGTTTCAAATTATGTCTTTAACCCTCTGATAGAGATGTAATGCCGTCGTTGGGCAATATCATGAATTGTATAAATTTAGTATATCTCCATCAAAAAATCACTGTATAGAAATATAATAAACGAGAATATATGGGTATATGGTAATTTATAATACTAAGGGCCAGGAATAAACAACACCAGCTTATTCTCTATATGTAAATTAGAAAAAAAAGTTATACAATGAATCAGAAGAATATCATTCAAGCATGGCATGATATCGTATTGATAAAACCGTGGATTTTAGGGTATATCTAAAACCCAGGAGTGAACAAGTATGAAAAATAATAAAAATTGTATGTCTTTATAAATATAATATTAACAATTTATGCAATTCCGTAAGCACCAATAGAAAGAAAACGTAATTAAATAGTAATAAATATAGCACACATGTTTTTTGTATCAGTTGATGGAGGAGCAACTAAGACATTTGCTGTTCTATATAATGAAAAAGGAGATATTCTTTCTGCGGCTGTAAGAGGGTCATCAAATTATAGGAATATTGGAATAGAGGAAGCTAGCGAGGCAATTAAAGAATCTATTACTGAAGCGGTCAATCGCTTTGGAATATCAATTGATGAGGTCGGTCAATTTTCGTTTGCCATGGCAGGCGTAAAGGATTCAGATGTCTCAACTAAAATAATAGATGGATTTATTTCAAAATATGGGATTAATGGTAAGTACGAGTTATTAAATGATGGAGAGGCCGGATTCCGATGCAGATTTCCTGAGGGAGATGGAATTGTTGTTGCTCCTGGTACTGGGATGATTTCTTACGGTAAATATGGGACCCTCTTTGAAAGATGTAGTGGATGGGGTTGGTTTATAGGAGATGAAGGAGGTGCATTTTACATTGGAAAGAGGGCAATTCAAGAGTCTTCAAAAATGGCGGATGGAAGATCTGAATTTTCATCAGACTCTCTCTTAATTAGCTTGATGAAAAGGTTCAATATAACCGAACCAAGAATGATTGTAAACAAGGTATACAAAGAAAGGATGGACATAAGAGAAATTGCATCGCTTGCCGTTTTAGTATCGGAAAATGCAAATGCCGGAGATGAAGCATCAAAATCAATTTTAAAAGAGGCAGCAATAGAAGCTTCAAAATGCGTTTTTGCCTTAAAAAGATCACTAAATGGAAAAAACGTATCTGTAAGTGGATATGGGGGTGTGTACAGATCTGGTGACATATATTGGAACACGTTAAAAGAAAATGTACTTTCCAGATATCCTGACACTACGTTTAAACCACCTCTATTTGGGTATCATGCAGTAATTGGCTCGATAAAATTAATACTGGATAAGAATGGATACATTATTACAGAAAATAAAATTGAAGAACTATCAAAAAAAATGGATGAATTAGTCAAAAAACTACCAGATAAGGAGCGTAAAGAATACCTTATGATGAATTGAACCAAAAATTAACTATAATTGTAAAAGGTGAAATTTTCACATGGATAGTTATTAAAAATCAACCAACCGTTCCGATAATTTGCATTTATAAAAGATAGTTTTCATACAAGAATATGACATAATTTCATAAAATAATATTTTTTGACACCAAAATCGTCAGGCATTAACTTTTGAGTGTAAATTAAAGAGACTAATCTTGTGAATATGTAAAAAAAATTCCGGTAAAAATGAATTTTTACTATGGCTAAATTATTAAATTCATACGCATTCAGTTATGTATCTTATCTAGTCCATATGAAATCTTAATAATTTGGAACAGATCATAAGAGTGCCTCAACAAAGCTAAACTTTATCATTTTACCTATGTAAAACTACATACCTCTCGAGTTCAAAAATATTTGAAGCAAGCAACTTCCTGACTTCCTACATTTTTTAATAGGGGCTCCTCTTCACGACATCTCTGCATCACAAAAGGGCACTGATCTTTATAATTGCAGCCTTTCTTTACTGTTGATACTAACCTTAATGATGGAGGAACTGCATATTCACTGTTAGTAAATCCCTTACCTCTCTTAACTACCATCTCAGGAGATACCTCTAGTAACAATCTAGTGTAAGGGTGCAGTGGACTATTAATAATAGTCTTAGTATCGCCTCTTTCCACTATTTTTCCCTTGAACATTACAAGAACATCCGTTGATATCCCTTCAACTGCCGAAATATCATGAGAAATGAGCATTATTGTACTGTGTTTCTGCTGTCCTAAGCCACTGATTATGTTCATTATTTCTTTTCTATGAACAAAATCTATCATAGTAGTTGGTTCGTCCGCTACAATAAAACTTGGATTCGTTATGAAAGCTCTTGCAACCAACACTCTCTGTCTTTCACCACCACTCAACTCTTGGACTGTCTTATCGTAATATTCACTTCCCAAACCAGCACTACTTAGCATATCCTGAACCATTTCTCTTCTCTGCCCTTTATCCTTAATATTTAATAAGTATATGAGAGGTCTTTCCAATATCTCATAAACCCTCAAATATGGGTCTAACGAACTATATGGATCTTGGTGAATGTATTGTGCTTCTTTGAACTTTTCTTTGTCCTTCATTTTTCCTATGTCTTTTCCTCTAAGCAATACTTTTCCCTTATTAGCATATATCAACCCAACGGCAATCCTCCCCATAGTTGATTTCCCAGATCCACTCTCTCCAACGATTCCATATATTTTACCACTGGAAAAAGTGGTTGTTACATCGTCAAGAGCAGTATTAATGCCTCCAGTTTTGCCTTTATAAAACTTATAGACATTCACAAATTCCATTTCATCATCCATTTTATCACCTATCATAGTTGTAGCAATAGATAACATGAGTATCGGTAATACTCTCAGGTTCCGGGAACTTTGAGCTACATATTTGGGTTGCCTTCTCGCATTGTCTTACAAATGGGCAGGAAAGATCAGGATCAAATTTAAAGTTCAAAGAATTAGTTTTTTGCATAACCTTAGATTTTCCACCGCTTATCATTCCTTCAAGAAGGTACTTCGTATATGGATGCTTTACATTCCTTCTCATCTCATCCTTTGTTCCATACTCTACTATTCGTCCACCAAGCATTATCATGATCCTATCGGCCATCAGAAATTCAACGCTCACATCGTGTGTAATGAAAATTGCACTTTTAACCTGATGTGAGGACACAATATCTTTAATTATCTGTAAAACATTAAATTGTGTAACTGTATCGAGTGCAGTTGTTGGTTCATCAGCAATGAGCACCGATGGATTGCACGAAATTGCCATTGCAATGCTTACTCTCTGCTTCATTCCTCCGCTCAGTTCAAAAGGGAAAAGGTTAAATGTAATATCAGGAAGGTTAAATTGTCTGAACAGCGTTATAACTCTTCTCTTTGCCTCATCTTTTGTTTTCACCACTTTTTTCTCTAGAAGTAATTGAGCAAAATTATTACCCACAGTCGCCAGGGGATCGAATGAATTCATAGATGCCTGAAAAATCATTGCAACTTTTGACCACCTGTATCTATTCAATCTACCTTGAGAAGCCTTAAGTAAATCTACATCAGTACCTAAGTGATAGGTAACAGAGCCACTGATCTTATGTGGTTCTTCTATCATATTTAGTAAAGCAAAGCCAACGGTACTTTTCCCTGATCCGCTTTCTCCAAGAATCCCTAAAACTTCGTTTTCATAAAGATCAAAATTAATGCTTCTGAGTGCTTTCGTATATTTCCCAAAGGAATAATACTCCACACTAAGATCTCTAACCGATAATATTGAACTTGAATTAGTTACCATTTTCTCCATTTAATTATTACCTCCTGTTGCCTTAAAAGCAGTTTCAAGACCATAGGCTATCAGGGCAAAACCCGTTGCTAGGATTGCTATACTTAATCCTGGAACAAGGAACCACCACCAAGCACCAGCAAGAACTGCACCTGCAGAATTCGCTAGAGATACAACGGCTCCCCAACTATAAGACGTAACCGGTCCAACTCCTATGAAATCAAGACCTGCTGCCGTTAATATTGCTCCTATAATTGTGAATAGTGAATATGTCAGAACAATCGGGAGCGTATGTCTCAAAATATCAGAAAAAAGAATCTTTCGGTTAGGCACTCCACTCATTCTTGCAATTTCTACAGAAGGCGATTCCTTGAGAGAAATAGTCATGGATCTAACAACTCTTGCTTTTCCACCCCATGCCAAGAGAGCTATCAAAATCGCCACAACAAACACACTAGGTTTCACAAAAGCTGCAATTGTAATCAGTAGAGGTAATGCAGGAAGTGTGAGGACCACATCTGTAAGCCTCATTAGGGGATTGTCTGCTCTCTTTACATAACCAGCGACAAGCCCGACCGTCAACCCAATTGCAACACTAACTGTAGCTGCAAGGAAGCCAACAAGTAATGTTGATCTAGCTCCATACATCCACTGGCTGAAAACGTCCTGACCAATATTGGTTGTTCCAAACCAGTACTTAAAGGAGGGAGGAGCAAAATCTGGACCAACAGTTACAAGTGGATTATACGGCATATAGATATAGCTCAATCCTGCAAGGGCTACAAAGAAAACAACTATTGAAAAACCAACCTTAACAAATCTACTGTTCTTTGCGGCTACTAGTATGCTTCCTATAAGTGTATTTCTATTTATCATCTCAATCTCCTACATATGAAACCCTTGGATCGATGAGTGGATATAATAGATCGGCTGCGAGGTTAGACAAAAGAATTACCAGAGTAACAATATATAAAGAAGCTTCAATGACAGGATAATCCTCAGCCAGTACCGCATCTGCAATTATAGTCCCCATCCCTGGGTATGAAAAAGTGATTTCAACCGTGAAAATACCTCCTATGAGATACCCGATATTAAGCATTAGATTAGTTATTGACGGTAGCAATGAATTCTTCATCACTCTCATCAAAATCGTATGGTTGGAAAATCCCTGAGCCTTCATTGACTTTAGAAAATCACTTCCTAAAGTTTCAATAGCAGCCGCCCTTATGACTAAAGTATGGGAAGGCAAACTCACAATAACAATCACCATTAGAGGCAAGAACATGTGATCTAATACGCTGGGCACATTAATTGTTGTGGAATAAGCACCTGCGGAAGGGAAGAATCTTAAATCAACAGCAAAAAACAAGATGAAAAGCATGGCCAACCAGAAAGATGGTATGGAACTCATAAAATAAAACGCAGGTTGTACAACTTTGTCTATAAATTTTCCCTTTTTAAATGATAACCATGTTCCAAGGAATATTCCTATTACCCAAGCTATAGCCTGAGATGTTCCGAGTAGTAACAATGTCCAAAAAATTCCAAAACCAACAACTGTCCATGCAGGAGTTGGGTAGTACTCAAATGAAGGTCCAAAATTTGGAGTTAGCGAGAGTATATTTCTTAAATATATCTCAAACTGTATATAAATTGGAACATTGTATCCAAAAAGGGCCTTAATTCTTGCCGCAATGATCTTTCCATTAACACCCGGATGTTCTCTCTCAAGCTGCCTCACGTATGTAAGGACAAAATTTCCTGGCATCGTTCGTGGCAGTATAAATATAAGTATAAGAACCGCAATAAATACAATGAACAAAGCGCTCAGTCTTTTGATTAGATAGCTCTTGGAATACCTGTTTTTAAGACCTCTGAACCTACTATATTTAAACTGATTTAGATCAATATCATCTGGAGATGGCTCTGTCTCATTAATATCTCCTTCCATCATATTTCCTTCAATCGTCATTAGTTTCTTACCTCAATCAGAACACTTTACCCATAATAATAGGGTTCACTAACAGTACACATAGTGTTAAGTTTCTAGACTAAATCAACATATATTAATTTATTCCAATGAACAAAAACAATTAAATAAAATGAAAAAAGCTTTTAACAAGCTTCATGGAAAAGGTCAGAACGATAAATAGTTGTAGATTAAATTATTAAAGCTAAAAGTGGTAATTGTGTTGAAGTAGTGAGAAAATTCAGGCAATCCATGTTAATAGCATTGTTCATTTTTAACTACATAGGAATTGATGTGCCAAAACCCATTCATCATCAGCGCTTTCTCTTTCTGTTTTGCTGCATTAGTAAGTAATTATTTGTAAGTTTTGTCAAATTCACTTAAATTTAGACGAACCAATTTCAGCAGTTGGAATTATTGACAAATAAAATTTCTATGGTGATTAAATTCGCTAGATTTTGTTCAATTAAGTTTTTATTGGTACTTGGATTTTCTTTTTATGAGTGAAGAATTATACAGCAAATGGATAGAAAGAGAGAAGGATCTGATTGAAAAAATAAAATCTAGTCAAAGTGCGAACATAGAAAAAGCGGCTCAAATAGCAGCAGATTCTATTACGGATAATCATGTAATGTTTATGTTTGGCTCTGGCCACTCTATAATTCCAATCGAAGAAATATATCCAAGATATGGGGGAATTGTAGGTTTTATGCCAATAAACGATCTTCCACTATCTTTTTTCACACAAATTGTAGGCAACCTAGGATTTTCCCAATTTAATTATTTAGAAAATAATGCTGCATATGCAGATTCCATTATAGAAAACTATAAAATTCACAGGCAGGATTCACTATTAATATTTTCTCATAGTGGCTCTACACCAGTAACTATGGAAATTGCCATCAAATTCAAGGAAATGGGTGGAAAAGTTGTTGGTGTTACGTCTCTACACCGATGCTTGAATTCAAAGTCAAAACATCCCTCAGGCAAAAATTTTACTGATGTTTGTGATGTAATAATTGACACTTCGGTTCCAGATTCAGATGTAGCAATCGAAATAAATGGAGTTGGACTAGGACCACTATCTAGTATTGGGGTACTAACTATAGCCAATCTTTTATCGATTGGAACCTACAGCGATCTTGTGAGGAGAGGGGTGAGTCCACTTGTAAATCCAGTAAGAGCATTTGATATAGACGCTGATTCAAAAATGCATGCAGTGATTGAAAAGTATAGGGAATTATATTCTGCTCATATATCAGGGAAATAATTTTCCAGAAGAGAAATTATTCAAAACAGAATTCATCGAAAATATAATTAATCATTCTCAGTTCTAACAGTAAATGAAAAAAGGAATAGTACTTGATATTGGAGGTACAAAGATTCGAGATTCATTGATCACTGATGATTTGGTCATACTGGAAACCAAATATCATGAAACACCACATAAGAGCAAAGAAAAACTTATTGACATAATAGTAGAAATTGTACTGGAAGCTAAAAAAAAGGAAGAAATTAAATTTATAGGAATAGACATTCCGGGAATTACAAGAGAGAGATCATACATAGTCACCGCTCCAAATTTAAGAGATTTTGACAATATTGCATTGGCAGACATCTTAGAGGATAAGTTAGGGATTCGCCCAGTGGTTATAGATGATAGACTTGCATACACTAGAGGAGAGTTAAATCACTATGGAAGTCAAAATATGGTTGTATTCCTTATAGGTACGGGCATAGGTGCGGGGATAGTTTGCGATGGGAATATTATAAAAGGGTCCAGGGGGATCACCGGGATAATCGGATGGAACGTTTCCAGAGAATATTTAGGAAAAAAGACACGAGTTGGTTTCCTGGAAGAAAAAATTTCTGGAAGGGGCATTGAGAAACTTATGCGAAGAAATGCTATAAGTGCCAAGGAAGTTTTCAGAGCAAGCGATAGCGGGGACCCAATGTCAGCTAAAACTCTTGAAATGGTTTCAAATGAACTTGTTGCTAACATAATAAATATATCAAACCTGTTGAACACGGAGCTCTTCATTTTAAATGGTACCGTTGGTATAGAGCTCGGAAAAAGGTTTTCAGATTCAATGAATAAAAAAGTAAGAGAAAATGGAAATAAATATGTTGTAGAAAATGTAAAAGTCATTACCAGTGAACTCAAAGAAAAAGCGCCTCTTATTGGGTTAGCTATTGAGGCGATGGACATAGATTAATCTCGACCTTCAAATAAATTGTTACCGTGCAATATTATTTTAACAAAAATTGTATTTTTTAAATGCTTTTAGGACATTGAAAAAACTTTCCAGATCAATTTTTTTGAAGTTTTTTAACTTTTCTTTCCTTTTAACAAAATTGGTATATATCCTAACATTGTTAGAGAAAACACAGGCATTAGATAAATGGTAGAAGCTAACCCGTAAAAGGTATAGATCCATAAAACCGAACCTAGTGAAACTATTCTTCCAAAATTCAGATAATATTCCCTGTTAATCCAGAAATGCCTTGTTGTTTTATATTTGTCTAGATAACCCATGAATTCTGTCATTCCCAAATTTGTCACAGGAGATATAAAATAGAAAATTAGAGCTGATCCAAGAAATATGAAAAAAACTTGATTGAATGTCCTAATATAAAATAGAAAGGACCCTACTATTATAACAAAAATTGCTACATGGGCATACCATTTGAAATACTGGGTTAATCTAGGGGCCATAATATTTGACAAGAAGGCAATAGCAGCAGTTACTGTACCGAAAGTACCAGTAATTATATAATTTCCAGTTAAATAAAATATATAAACTGATACTACGTTGCTCAATATTATACCGAGAACTGATGAACAGAAGAAATAGAGCCTGAACTTGTTGTATCCACTTTCTGATACAATGGTACTGGATATTTTCATTAGGCCTCCTTTTTCACCACTAACCTTTATGGTTAGTCCCATAATCCCAGAGAGAATCAAACAAATGGAAACCACAACGAAGTCATTAAGATATTTCAGTATCCCTGTTGCTTCAGAATACGCAATGAGAAATCCTGCAATAGTTGGAGCGATTAGAGAGAATAGTCCAGAAATGGATGAGTTTCTGGATAGAAAGCTGAATCTGTTTGTCTGGCGAGATATCTGAAGTGAAAATGTTGCATTACCTCCCCAAAATATGCCAGATGGTATTCCCATTATGAGTCCAAAAAGAGCTCCATTTGAAGACAGAAAGGAAAATGAAAGCAAACCCAAGACAACCATACCTCTCAAGATATTTCCAGTAGAAAATAATATTCTTGAACTAATGTATTTCATGAGTAATGTACTAACTATAAAAAATACCAGTTGAGATAACTGATATGCAATTTGGTAATAAATCACCTCAGACAAATTACCATTGGAAAAGAAGAGAACGTTAGCAAAAATACTGAATAGGCCGTTGGAAAAAGAAAACAGCGCATAGGAAACATAATACTTTCTAAAATCCTCCAATTAAGATGGTATCCATATGCATAGAAAAACATTTTCAAGTGGAAACATTCTAGCAATGATTACTGAGAATTGGAATTTTGAAGTTGTATTATTTTGAACACTTGATGGAAAAAAAATTCTAATAGTCATTTCAAAGCACATTTTGTGGGATATTTCTTCTATGAAAATTCTAGGGTCATTTTTTATACGAACAGTAAATTGATATGTAATAGAAATCCTTAAATGCAAATGCATTATGAAGAAATGTATGAACATGAAATATTTAGGGATAGGAGGTATGCAGGTATCCCAGTTTGCATTAGGAACATGGCACCTACCACCATCCAATGAAAAATATGAAGATGGAATATATATGGTTGATGCGGAAAAAACAAGGAAAATTTTCCAAAAGGCTGTTGATCTTGGTATCAATTTCTTTGACACTGCAAATACATATCACGGTACCATAAGTGAGACTGATGCTCATCCAGAGCACTCTGGAAATGCAGAGAAGATTCTAGGGAGCTATTTACAGGAAATAGAGAGGGAATCTGTTGTAATCGCTACTAAAGTCAGGGCAGAGGTCGCATCTTTTCCAAATGGTGGAGGTCTCTCAAGAAAACACATTACATGGCAGGTTCGTGAAAGTCTAAGGAGACTCAGGACTGATTACATTGACCTATACCAGATTCATTGGGAAGATAACATGACCCCTCCAAAGGAAACAGTGGATATATTGAATGACCTTGTCCACAGAGGTTTGGTACATTATACGGGAACCAGCAACCACTCCCCATTAATGACTAGAAAAATGATTGAAATTTCTCATAATATGGGATGGGAGACGTTTTCAACAATGCAAGAGTCATATAATATACTAGATAGGGAATTTGAAAAGGAAAAAGCTAAAATTGCACTTGATAACAACATGGTCTTACTGGCATATGTCCCGCTTGCTGAGGGCATACTCACAGGCAAATATATTAGCCAAATACCAAGTGGTACCAGAGCGACTTACACGAAGAGTTTTGAAAAGACAATAAAAGAAACAAAAGAAAAGGTATCAGCAGTCTATGAATTAGCAAAAAACCATGATATTTCAATGTCTCAACTCTCACTTGCATGGATACTTAAAATGCAGTCCAAACTTGGCATAAAGATAGTCCCAATTCTCGGTGCAACGGATGTCCATCATTTGGAGGAAAACATCCTTTCTATGGAAGTAAGTCTAAGTAATGATGAAATGAATGAACTTAACTCACTCTCTGGCATGCAAGTTTAAAGCCACTCCATATAGATTTATTTACCTATTCGACCTTTTTTCCTTCATCAGGTGAAGATGTGAATTGTTTGTTTAACTTAAGTTGTTAATATTGACGCTTAATACTTTTATCTCCATCGATTTTAGATAACTGGTTCTAGAATTCTTCTATGTATTTAAGTAAATTTCATATGTTCAAAAAATATAAATAATGTCATTCCAATAAGTTTGAGATGAATCGAAAAAAAGAAGCAAATAGGAAATCAGGGTATCGTATTGTCCTTGCCCTGTTAATTGTAGGAATTTTTGTCGCGTCCGGAGGATTGTTTGGCATAACATCATATTACACAAGCACACCTCATTTACAAAATGGAAGCACCCAGACTGCAGATCCAGAAGCATCATCATCCCAGATGATCAGTATTGGGCTGGTAAGTTCCATAGTGGTATCTAGTCTGAACTATTTTTCGCCAGTGTCTAACTATTATTTCACTTCAATGCTTTACCTTCCCTTTGAAGCCTATGAGTTTGCACCTCAGCCATATCTGGAGCCTGTACTGGCCCATTACTATACGCACAATAAAACATATGAATCATGGAACCTTACCTTGAAGAAGAACCTGAAATGGGACAATGGGTCTCCTCTGAACTCATCTGATCTTTGGATAAGTCTTGCCCTATATAACCAGACAGGAGAAATTTCAAGTCTTAATGTCTCTTCTATAACTATCATAAATTCAACAACGGTTAATGTAGTAACAAGTTCACCTGAACCAAATTTCATGATAGAGTGGGTTACAGATACCAACTCATATCTTGTGCCATACCAGACGTTCCATCCACTCGATCCAAATGTTCATGCGGTTATAGGCAAGTCGCTTGATACATTTGCTAATTTCAAGAACATCGTTGCAGACGGACCATTTGTGATAACAAACTACACTGCAGGTATAAATCCGATCATATTCCAGGCGAACAAGTACTATTACAGGGGAGCACCCCGGATGAGTTCACTCTCAGTAAGGATATTTTCTTCAGCATCTTCCATGTCAGCAGGAATGAGAAGCGGTGAGATAGATGCAATGTGGGACATGGGTGCATATAATACCATAGTCAAGCCTGAATTTGCAGGAGTAGCAGGAGCAACAACATACCAGATAGAACCTGCAGGCTATATGTCTGCTGTATACAACCTTAAGCAGTGGCCATATAACACAACACAGTTCAGGCAGGCTCTTGCATATCTCACAAACAGGTCAGCACTAACAAGTATCGTAGATTATGCAAATGCCTCAATGGCACAGTATAATGGAATGATTCCATCACTGGATGAATCAGTTGGAATTAACCCGTCATCAGTTAACAACTACACATACAATGTACAGAAGGCAAATGCACTTCTCAATCAAATAGGAATAATGATGGATAAACAGAAAGGCACACCAAACTATGGACTGTATGTATACAACAACTCACAACTTCCATGTTACGGAAAACCTGTAACTATCAATATAACAACGACACAACTAGGATTTGGAGATCTCTCAACATCCGTAGAATTGAGTGATCAGTGGGAAGCAGCAGGATTCAAAGCGGATATAGTATCAATATCAAGTACCAGTTTTTACCCACTTACTGAAGACAGTTCCACTGGATGGAGCGTGGCAGTTTCAATTGATTACAGTGGATTTCCGCCATTACCAACAGCGACAATAGATGCGATCATAGTATCTGATAACACGACAGCAGGCTACCACACAAACTACAAGGACTCATTCGGTATGCAGAACTACGATTATTCTACACTTTCTAAGCTGTTTAATGAATCTATAATGACACCAGAGTACTCTGCCTCATCAAACAAATACATTCAAGAGGCATCTAGCTTGATATCAAGCACAGTACCAATACTGCCTTTATTCGTTGAAGAAAACACTGTAGATGCATCTAACTCCTATTACTGGGGCAATGCAACGAATCACACAGGCCTCTGGAACACCCAGGCACTTGTACAGCCAGACTTCTGGTATGGAACACTCTGGGTAGTCCATCCTCTAGTATCTACAAAAACAACCACATCCTCAAGTGATCTATATCTATATGTGATCGCTGGAGTAGTAGCAGCAGTCGTAGTGATCGGAGGAGTTGCTGGCGTCATGACTTCAAAGAAACACAAGAAAGTGAGGGAAAAGGAAGAAAAGGAGGAAGAAGAAAAATAAAACAAATCCTTTCTTGATACTTTTACTTTTTTTAACTAATTTTTTACAATAGTATTTTTTCGTATTATTTTAAAAATATGTGGTTTTTTAAGCCTCATGAAACCTGAGAACTTTTAACTCTGAAGGTAATAAACCCATCAAAACAGAAATCTGTTTGTCATTTTTTTCTATTAACAAAGTGCTTTCATCGCTAATCGAGTCTACCATGAAACTATTACATTTGGATTTATCATAAGTTATTCTAACATCACTCAAGCTATGATTCTTAGTGTTTAGGACAAATAACAATGTTTCGTTAGCGGTATGCCGGACTTTAATATGTACTTCTTTCTTGTTGACTAAAAATTCACTACTTCTCTTTATCTCAGTGGGAATCAATTCTTTCATGAAATCTCCGATGATATTCTCCTTATACTTTTCATAATAACGGGATAAATTAGCACCTATAAAGACCGCTTTTCCCTTTCCATATGCATTGGAAGTTGCTATAACTTCACCTGTAGGCATGGAAAGGATGGGCTCAGAAGTTTTTGTTTTAAGAACTTCCACAATAGAATCTCGTAAAAGAAACTCATTGCCGTTTCGTTCCAACTTAATATCCATCTCCTTTGATGTTATCACTGAATGTTCTACTGAACCAAATAGTTCATCCATATGGTAACCAGGTATAGTTCCACTAAACACTCCCTCCTTGTTTGACCATCCAGGTCTGAATTCTGATACCAGAACTCCGCCTCCTTTAACATATTCTTTTAGCAAATTGACGAGACTATCGTCAACAACAAAGAGCATTGGTGCAAAAATCATTTCATATTTTTTCAAACGTTCGACATCAAGGTTATTGGAATTTATAAAGTCAACAGGAAGATTTTCCTCAAATAAGATTCTGTATATCCCCTTCAGAGACTGAGTAAACTCTCCGTGATTTGCTCTCAAAGCCCAAATCATCCCTCCGACATCTACACTGTACAATATAGCTACTTTCGCTTCTTCAGGTTTTGAGTTAAGGAAA
Source organism: Thermoplasmata archaeon (assembly GCA_021845325.1). Next base: position 3,300 of record JAKBRR010000009.1, on the reverse strand, counting down.
AGCTCATAATTGTTGGAAATATATTTCGCCACTTTTCCAGCGCTTAATGAGCGCTCATTATTATTTCCAGAACTATCTACCAATCCAAAACCAGAAATTTCCTCTCCACAGCTCATTGGATAGAATGCGTAGAAGAATAAACCCTTGGCACCATATGAAATGCACGTCCATGCCCATTTTGAAACTTCCCTTGCACCAACCTGGATACCAAATTTTAACCCTTCTACAGCCTGCCCACATTGGAGTTCTCCTATCCAGAATGGCTTTTCCAAAAACTCGCATGAACTCCTTGAAGCGTCTAGGAACAGACCCATTACTGAAGGATCGTAAGGGTTTTCAGAACCTATATGAGCAGGATAAAATGAAGTACCCCACGAATCAACCTCCTTTGCCATTTCCCAGTCATCTCCATTTGCTCCCCAATCCATAATTGAAGTCATTGTAGAAGTTATAGCAGAGTGACTGGAAATTATATTTTTAGTGTCAATATTCCTTATGTGCTTTACTCTGAAAGCAAGATCCTCTTTCATTTTATTCACAGTGAACATCTGCCAGTCCATAATGTCCTGAAAAGTTGAAAGCGTAACATATTTCGGAATCCTCACTTCGTCCCATCCAGAATATGTTCTGTACCAGGTTTCATTGAGTTTTTGTATGCTCTTGTATTTTTGTTTCAGCCATTCGATGAACCTCTTCCTTGAATGTTCATTATAATCGAACCATGGTTCAGGTCCCATATAGTCGAACCATGACCAGTTCACAATATGCGGCTCACTCCACACATCCCACGCCCATAGACTTTCATGTTTTATTGAAATTTTAGCTAGTTCTTCAAGAAAACGCCCTGCTCGTTCTCTTACATTAGGGTGGTCCAATGAGTAACCTGGCGAAGCCTGCGATTCTACCATATGCCCACTTTGAGCTGTAAATAGTGAATCTGGATAGTTTCTAGCTATCCAGTTTGGGGCCGAATCAAGATATATCTGTATTATAACTTTAAATTTGTATTCGTCTGCTGTACTGAGGAATTTCTCCACCTGTACAAAATCGAATTCCTCCTCTTCTGGGTTACACGTTGCCCAGTCAACCCAATACTTTAAAGTGTTGAAACCAAGATTCTTCAGGTTTTCGAGGTCCTTTTTTATTCTTTCTGCATCCTCACTCTTTCTTGGCATCATTGGAGGTCTGGACAATGATCCATTGTACCAGATTCCAACAGGAAAAAACTCTTCGTCTTTCATAGTGACTTTAGCTATAACGAGTATAAAAATAATTTCAATAGCACTTTATACTCAATATGACCACAGGATGGTGGAATTGATAAGTTACGAAATAGAATAGTATTATAATAGCATCAATTGACAATACTTGATGAATATGTCTTCTCAATAATCATCGAAGTGAACTATCTGCTAACATCGCGGTCAATTAAACTGTAAATCTTTAATCTTTGTTGATTAAATCTAATGAAGAATCGCATCTATCTCAACTAAGATATCTTCAGATACAAACTCAGTAATAAGCGTGGTTCTAGCTGGTAAAATTTCTTCGAAATATTCTCGGAACAAATCATTCATGGCACTTAAGAAAGATCCATTCTTAAGATATACATTGACCTTAACAATATCTTTAATGGATTTTCCTGTATCTTCAGATATCTTTATTAAACGATTCATGGCAGTTTTAAACTGAGAACTGAAGTCCCTTTTTTTGCTGCCGTCTATTCCAGTCTGCCCTGATATGAATACATAATCACCTGAAATTACAGCGTGTGCATAGTATCCACCTCTTGTCATACCCTCTACTATAACGGATCTATTCATTCTACCATATTTGCGTATGTTATTATACATTAATTAACTCGATGGGATATGGACATCGGTAGATCATTTTCAATAAATGCTGAAACACCATTCATGGTAATTGACCTAAATCAAGCCAGGAAAAATATTGAAAAGTTCCAGAAGATAGCTGAAAATTCTAACAAAGCCCTTAGGCCTCATTCTAAAACTCATAAAATACCATTTATTTCAAGGTTGCAAATATCAGAAGGGGCTTCAGGAATATGTGTTCAGAAGGTATCCGAAGCAGAGATCATGTTTGAAGGTGGCATCTCTCAAATTTTGATCAGTAACGAGGTTGTAGATCAAAGGAAATGTTATAGAATTGCAAAACTAGCTGCAAGAGGTTGCAGTATAATAGTTGCTGTTGATAGTGGTGAAGGCACTGAAAACCTTTCGAAAATGGCAAGTTGTTTTGATCTGTCAATACCAGTAGTAATTGATGTGGATACAGGAATGAATAGATGTGGTATTGAACCGGAAAAGGTACTGGAGTTTCATTCATATTGCAAGAATTTTGAAAACATAAAGGTCGTTGGTTTAATGGTATACGATGGCCATATTAACGATAGGAATCCTCTACAAAGGGAGAGAATGGTTGCATCGGAAGGACAGATAATTTCTGGAATATTTAAGTCGCTAAAGGAAAAAGATCGTAACGTGACTATGCTTACAGTTGGAGGGACTCCTACCGCAGAATTATGGTCTAAGGTTGAGGAAATAACAGAAATTCAGCCAGGTACGTATGTTTTTTATGACATTCACTGTCTTGAAATGGGGCTCAGTACCATAGATGAAATATCAATGGGCGTCGTAACTCAGGTAATGAGTATGAAGGAAGGTGAGAGAATAGTTCTAGATGCTGGCTATAAATCTGTATCCATCGATCAGGGAATTTATCCAGTTCCCGTAAACGAGGATGGAGTAGTAGGTACAGTTACTGCAATGTCGGAGGAACATACAGTCATCAGGAATTTCGGAAATAATATCTCCTTTGGCAGCAAAATACTACTTTTGCCATATCACTCCTGTACAACAACTGATCTTTGGGACTATTCATGGATATTCGAAGGAACCAGATCACCTATATTAACAAAAATAGAGGCAAGGGGAAAGAGAGAATAGCTTTGAACCAAACAGTTGAAATTATGCCTCATAGGATATCATGAAAAATATTCTATTTCATTGAATGTCTCCTCATAAAATATTAACAAACATAACAAATCCGTAACATTTTGAAAAAAAACCTAACTAGAAAGATTTAAAACAATGAAAAAACAGTTCAACTTCCGCTAACAGCTTGCGTGGAAACATTTTTATTTTTTTAAATTATGAGTTTAGATGTTTCCTAAAAATTTTTTATTAGGTTTTTCTCTCTCTGGATTTCAGTCTGAGATGGGAATGAGCGAAATGGATGAAAGTTCTGACTGGTGGAAATGGGTACATGATAAGAACAATA
>JAKBRR010000254.1 GCA_021845325.1 Thermoplasmata archaeon | reverse complement strand
AACGTCAGGAGGACATGGTCTCCCAGGGACAAGAGACCGGCCATAAGGGTGAGGGAGAAGAGGGACAGGATATCCATATCCTCTGCAGTATCTGCGGATGGCGATCTGTATTTCGCCATAAAGGGGGGTAGCATGAACGAGGACGACATCCTCTCATTTATGGATCAGCTTCTCTCAGAAATACATGGGTTTCTTTACATATTCTGGGACAACATCATGATACACAGGAGTGGCAAGGTCAGGGAATACCTCGGCACGCATAATGATCGGCTCATCACAAGGCGTATACCAGCATATTCTCCCGAGCTGAATCCCGATGAATTCGTTTGGAATGCCCTGAAATATCAGGAGCTGCCAAATTTCTGCCCTGAAAGCATGGATGATCTGAAGAATGCTGTCATATCCACCATGAATAAACTTAAGAGCAACCCGGAAAGGCTAAGAAATATAATCAGAGGCTCAAACCTTCCCCTACCGCCCATAACAGGAAAAAATTAAACGAAAGTAGAATAAAAAACTGGGTGAAATTCCTTATTCCTCACTGCTGAAATTCTCTTTTCAAGCATTTCAGTATTTATTATTCCATCAGATTTAAGTGAGTTATAAAAGCTATTAACAATGGGGTTATTTCCCACTTTTTCCTTATCATACATCAAATAAGCTGCACTCATAACATCCAAGGAAAACCTCGTAAACAAATTGTTCAATTCATAATCTTTTATCTTTGGAAGACTTACATCGCTAGAAGAGTTTCTCAAGAATGTATCACAGAAGTTGAATATCTGATAAAGATCTGAGAAAGATTTTAGCCTTATTTTCCATCCTTCTCCCCGTCCCATAACTGGCTCATTCTCGTCTCTCAAGAAAACATCCCAAGCGTATCCGTCCGCCTTTCCATCCTCTATACCGGCGACTATGAGCGATATTCTGCGAATTATACAACCCAGGCATTTCCCGCAATTCGGATATTCACTGTTGGAATACCTAGTGGTTCTGCAGGAATTTGTCCTCTTTATCAATTCAAAATTGCTAACATGGGAAACCGCTTCTGCCTTTGTTAATGTCCGAAATGGAGTTAAATATTCGAAATTTTCTCTGTATAATATCCCAAATATCTTTCTTGTGAGTTCAAGCGTGACAGGATGCGTGGTAATAGTTACCTCATCAAGGATATCATAAGACGGTTGAAACATTACAGGTCCAATTTCAGAAATAATAACTTTGTTCATTCCATGCATATGGGCAACAATTGTCCCTATTGCTGTATAAACAAAACCTCTCAGTTGCTGCAATCTGCTTCTTCCCTTTGGGATTTTTATTATATCTATAGATATCCCCTTTGAATTCATAAAAGGGATAAGCTCTTCCTCCACTAACTTCCTAAGCATTGCGTGAGACACAAATACCCCAATGGTCTCTATTCCAGTTGCCTTCGAACTTAAAATACCGGTAAAACTATCTGCTCCTCCTGAAAAGAGGCAAACTGCGCCATCATGCTTTATAGTATCTATTAATGTGGATTGCCATTTTCTACCCACGGACTTGATATTCAAGTCAAGAAATAAGCCTAGTGAGAATGAGAGAAGATATGTGAAGTAAGTTTTTAATGGTAATTCTTGTTGCGGACTAATATACTCCAATTCTATATCAACACTTATTTTTGAATTTAAGTCTATTACGCAATTCTGATAAGAACCGTCTCTCAAAAGTCCTTCAAGGATGAATATTCCACAAATTAAGCTCAAGAATTCATAATTCTGCCCTAATAACTTTAGTTTTCCAGTGTCTATGAATCTATCAAATGTTATATCTCCACGTTCTGGAGAGATAGTAATTTTCTTGTCAGCACCGGATTTGTTAACTGAAGTTACTATTATTTTCATGTTAATCTTCCGCGTAATCAGAGATTACTTTTCTAATGATTTTTTCAATCTCTAATGCCTGCGTTGTTGTGGGCTCTGATTCAATGAGTAAATCATGCGTGATTAGTTCTTCAACTATATCACTGGCAATAAATTTTGATTTCCTCTCAAGTTCTTTTTCTAGCTCTCTCTTCTCCTCATCGCTGAGTTTTAAGTAAGAATCAGATACCCTGTCATCAGTAGTAAAGCTGGATTTTAGCATTCCATAAATCAAGTTCTCATAGAATTTTAACATAAATTCTCTTAATTCAGAATCTACTCTCAAGTCAATACACCTGCAGCCCCTTCAATTGCTGATTTTATTATTTTTGTATCATCCATGATTTTTTCTGAGTTGGCATTTCCTCCTGTAAATTTTGCTACCAATCCAGGGACGATTAAATTCGAAGCCGTTCTTACCTCTCCGGGTAACAAAACATCATTTATAAGAATCTTAGCAGCTTCTAATCCGGAGGAAATCATGGCCTGTCTTAAATCTTTAGTTTCAGTGTATACTTTCAAACCTTTATAAGCAGAATAGGCAAGCTCAGATGCTAAGACTAATCCGCCAATGTAAGGATTGGATATTGCTAACGTTCTTACAGCCATTTTAGCCAAAGTCTTCGCATCCAAGTGTGCTTCTAGAGCATCGCGTAACGCATGAACCTCTTTTGAGGTTTCCTTTTTGCCTTTGTAACTGCCTGCATTTCCCTGTGTTCTTGTGCCCAAATAAGTAATTAGATTGTACCATCATATAATAATTTTTCAAATATAAATTTAGAATTTATAGTAAAAGATTTGCCTGTATCAATATTGACCGTGGGAGTGTTGAGTTGATATCTTTAAGTTGAGATTAGATGTTCAATTTCTCCATTTAGATCGGGCTTTATGAAGTCCCCACTCAGTTGTTTCGTTATTATGCCTGCACTAATTGTGTTAGAAATTGAGTCAAATACAAGATAACGCTAATCCAGTGCAGTTCCTATATTAGTTGATAATTTAATGAGAAGTGTGTTGCATAATTCCCCTGTATAATGAAATACAGGGGGGTGATTGGTTTGTATGACACCAAAGCCAATCACTGCTACAGGCAATAGAAGCAAAAGAAGATATTGGATCGGTTCGGACAGAAGGTATGACAGGTACAACAGGTCCCTGGTGGACAGGATTGAGGATCTCCTTGATACTTCATTCCTCATGGACTGGAAGCTGCTCCTTGCAGATAACAACAGTGGAAAGAGAGGCCATCCCTACAGGACACCAAATGCATTCATAACATTCCTTGCAAAACTCAGGGCAATGTACAGCATTCCCTTCAGATCACTGGAGGGAATTGCCAGGATATTTGCAAGGATCACAGGCATTGCAACAGTATGCTACACAAGCATATTCCGAAGAATCAGAAAGATTGTGCCAGCTATTCCCGATTCTCAGGGAAAGCCTGTGGACTGTGCCATTGATTCCACAGGCTTCAAGATCACCATCAGGGGTGATTATCTTGGATCAAAATGGAAAAAACCAAGGAAGGGATGGTCAAAGCTTCATGCAGTCATATCCATAAATGATGTGTCAGCCATGTCCTTTTCCATCACTGATGATCATGTGCATGATGCAAAGGCAGGAAAGGAACTGCTGAGGTCTGTAAGGGACAGAATCAG
>JAKBRR010000253.1 GCA_021845325.1 Thermoplasmata archaeon | reverse complement strand
CAGTGGATGAGCTCTCTCCTAAGGAGGTTGAGGTAAGCCTTGACCCTGCAATGATTGGAACAATATTTGAAAATATGCTGCCTGAAAATGAGAGGGGATCAAAGGGCACCTTTTATACCCCGCCGGAGGAGGTTTCATTTATATGTAGAAGGGCACTGGCTTCATATCTTAAGTTAACTGAAACTATACAGGAAACTGAAGGAAAAAACGTTCTTCAGGATGGAATAACATCATTTATAGAAACACTGGTTCAGAATAAAAGTGAAAAGGAAGTGAGAGAATTGAGAGGAAAAATCCTCTCCATAACTGTGCTCGATCCTGCGGTTGGTTCAGGTGGCTTCCTTCTTGGCATGATGCAGGAAATGATAAATCTTCTCCGGCAGGCAGATGAGAGTGTAGGCTGGAATAGTGACATAGAGCAGTTTAAGGAAAAGATTCTTCAGAATATGTTTGGTTTTGACATAGAAGATGAAGCCATTGAAATAGCAAGACTTAGAATGTGGCTCTCTATGATTGTAGACAAAAAAGAACCAGAGGCACTTCAGAGTTTGGATCTCAACATTGTAAGGATTTCAGACTCACTGATTAAACCAGAAGGTATCCAGCTAAAGTTTGGAGACGAACTGGAATCAACTTGGGATGAAATGCGTACTATAAGGGAAAAATTTGCTACTGCAAAGAAAGCAGACGTAAGGGCGAAACTCCGGAAAGATCTTCAGAAACAACAAAGTGATGTTGAGAAAAAAACTGGGGTAAGGGGCGGTATAATTGAATCTTGGGTACCTAAATCTGTGGATATAGTCGTGATGAATCCGCCTTACGTTAGACAAGAGTCCCTATCAGAAGACAAGAAGAAGTATTATAATTCCAGCTTCAAACTGGATACCGGTACAACAATAGATAAAAGATCAGATCTGTACTCATATTTTATTTTCAGGGCTATAGGCCTGATTAACGAAAATGGTATTGTATCAGTTATATCATCAGATAAATGGCTTGAAACAGAATATGGGAAGGATTTGCAAAGGAAATTGTCTGGTAGATTAATTGGAGTTTATGGACAGAGGGACAGAACGTTTGGAGCAGACGTCAATAGTGTTATCACCGTATACACAAAGAATAATGATTTCTCAAAAAGAGCTGATTTTATTTATCTTGAGTCTTACTCATCACATTTGGTAAGGAATTATGTACATTTCATGAGAAAAGACCTGCATCCTGGAAAATGGTTTTATCTTCGAGCACCAAAAATGTTTATGGAGAAGATATACCCAAAACTGACTCACAAGCTTAAAGAATTTGCAGAGATAAAGAGGGGTTTTACAACAGGTGCAAACGACTTCTTTTACATGAAGGATGTTTCGGCATATTATGAGAGAGATTTCCTTGAGTATCATAAGAAGTTTGAGGACTGGGGTGTTAATGCAAGGAATGAACGTGAGCTGAGGGGGCAGGGCTTAATTTACATTGAGAATGAGGGTGAAAATAGATTTGTTATAAACCGATCTGATACGAAACCACTTGTTAGGACAACAAAAGAACTAAAAACTTACAAAATAAAAGAGATGGGTAAACTGTGCTTATATACCAGGAATCCAGGCGATATGACAAAGAAATATATTGAGTGGGGGCAAGAACAGAGTGTAAATATCAGAGGACGAACTGACCCTGTAATAGGCTATAACAACATACCATCAGTATCCGGAAGAAATAATTGGTATTCCTTGAATGATTTAGAACCTGAGAACATAATATTGCCAATGTATGTGATGGATAGATTCTTTGTCCCAAGATCAGATAAACCGGTGATTTGTGATAATACATTTTACACATTAAAATCAAAAGTAAAAGGAATTGAATCATACCTAAATTCTACGCTTTTTTTCATGACTATGGAACTATATCTTAGGAGGTTGGGTGGGGGAGGAGCTGTGGGTGAGATCAAAGTAGACGATTATAAAATGATGCCTGTTCCAGATTTATCGAAAATTGATCTGACAACAATTAACAACTTTTTTGAAAGGAACGTAAAGAGATATTTCGAAGAGGTTAAGATGGAGGATAGAAGACAACTTGATAATGAACTATTAAAATTGCTATCCATAGAAAACTTTTCCATTGATGAATTTTACAAAGAATTTGTAGAGTTAACTGACGATCGCCTTATTAAAGCTAATAGAGCGCTAAGATCACAGGAGGCATCCAATGAGCAGGATAATTGATAATGAAAAGGAGAAAATGTATGAGATTCTCAATAAGGAGATACCATCAGCAGATGAACTTGCATTTGCATCTGCATACTTCAACATAAGAGGTTTTGGTCTTATCAAGGATGCAATTAAGGATAAACCCATGAGTTTCCTTGTTGGAAGGCCTCAGGACGAAAGCATATCGTTCGAAGAGCAGATCGTCAAAGAGCTTGAAGAAAATGAGGATGATCCAGAATATTTTAATTTGATGGTTGAGGCTGTTTCTTACTTTTCTGATGCAGCCAGATCAATTAAGAAAATAAACGGTCCTTTTTTCCACGGAAAAGCATATATTGGGGCCAGCCCATCCCTTAAATCTGTAAAAAATGGAATAGGAATAGTGGGATCCAGCAACTTTACATACGCCGGCTTAAAGACAAATAGCGAACTTAACGTTGTGAATACTGACAGGGAGCTTGTCAGTGATATAAGCCAGTGGTTCCATGGCAAATGGGATTCTGCCAAAGACTATAAAGTAGAATTCCTGTCATTTCTTAAAAATTATACGGTGACTCACACGCCCTATGAGGTTGTAGCAAAGGCCCTATATGAGAATTATAAAAATGACCTTGAGCAGTCAGAAAAAGTTAAAATAATGGGCTTAAAGAAATTCCAGATAGTATCTCTTCTTGAAGCTAGAAGAATTATTTCCTCTTATAACGGAGTGGTGATTGCAGATTCAACTGGGCTCGGAAAGACAAGAACCATGATTGCACTTGCGCATGATGCAAGGCAGGAAAGAAACAAAGTTCTATTGATTGCTCCCAAGAGTGTGCTGAAGACAACGTGGGCAACAGAGATGGAAAACCTTGACACACACATAGATTCGATTAATTCTGAAAATGTATCGGCAAATCCGGATGAATTTCTTGAAAAATACAAACGGAAAGGGATCAATTTCATACTGGTTGATGAAGCCCATTACTTCAAATCCTCATCGTCTAACAGGTACAAGGCACTTAGGGATCTTATAGTTCATAATGACGCGCAGGTAGTTCTTGCCACCGCTACCCCTGTGAATAACAGCTTAATGGACCTTTACAACCTCATATCCCTGTTTGCTAGAGATGATTCTATACAGGATATTACGGGGACTACACTTAAGGGCTATTTTTCCAACAACCAAAAAATGCTTATTGAAGGCAAAAACTTTGAAATGTCAGAGGTTCTTGAGAGGTTTGTTGTAAGGCATTCAAGAAAATTCGCCCAAGCAGTAGAGCCTGACCTGAGCTTCCCACAAAGAGTAATAGATAAGGACCCTGGAAATGCCTACAAATCAACAATACCATATGATGCTTTATATTCCAAGCTGGAAAAAA
>JAKBRR010000252.1 GCA_021845325.1 Thermoplasmata archaeon | reverse complement strand
AAAGGCGATGTTCAAGTGTTTCTGCTACAATCTTTTCACACTGATGAACCTGAAAAAAAGAGGGAAGATAGCGGCAGCTATGTAAAATGAGTGAAAAGGAAGAAAAAAACAGAAAAAATTAAGGGGTTTTGAGAAGAATATCCACATTCAGCGGCATGATCATGCCCATAAAACAGGTTTAGTACTGTCTTGTTAGAGGAATCATAAGATTATAGAAAAGGTCTAACTTTAAATTGCGTGCTCTTACCTTTAGACTCCTTTTTCTAAGAGAGACTGTACCAGTGCCGTCCCAAGCTATTAATATATATCCAACATATGTTAACTGTAACAGAAGAAAGTGGTTTTCAATGAGTCTGACATCAATAATGAAGGGTGGATTCTCAAGAGAAGTGATAAAACATATCCCCATTCCATCAGGCAATTTTAAGTCATCAAAGGATTGTGTGGCTTGCCCAAAAACTAAAAGTTATTCACTCATAGGAACAGCGTTTGATTATCTTCTCAGAACGGAACTAAAGCGCCTTCATTTAAATGCGATAGAGAACAAATTCATTGCCGAAAATAGCGTTGATTTAGTAGATAGGCATATTCAGATAAGGGGCTTTTTTCCTGCTAAAAATCAAAAAATAGGCAAGATGGAACTACGTTCAATGATGGAAATTGCAAAGAAATATCGTGAGGAGAGGTCTCAATTCATTGAAAACGGCGTTCTCAACGATAGCTTCATAGAAACAACGATTAGATTCGCAAGAATGGATGTTGTTTTTAGAGCTGGAATTTATGACGATATTGAAAAAGAGGTTGATCCTTTAGATATTGAGGACATGAGGGCACTTTATAATTTGGTTCCTGACGACTTCAAGAATTCTGGTTCTCTCATAATGCTCGATCCTGTATTTGGAAGAGCCTCGGAGATCGTTGGTGGAGCGGATGTAGACATAATTATTGACGATACAATAATAGACATCAAAACAACTAAGGAAATGAAACTCGATGAGTATTTTTGGTCTCAAATTGTAGGCTATTTAATCCTTGCAGATGAGGCTAGTAAATCAGAAACGGGCCTGCCGAAAATTAAGGGTCTCGGCCTATATTTTTCGAGATATGGATACTTATGGAAAATCGACGCGGACTATGTATATGGGCATACAAACTATGCGGGGTTGAAGGGTGAACTTATCAGAAGAGGCAGGGATCTTTTTGGCAAAATCGAAATGTGAATTAGCTACGGGTCATTTCCTGCAAAGAGTTATATTGAGTGATAATTGTCATAGTAATGTTATTGGGTGAACGATAATGCAAGAATCTACAATTTGGACTGTGGTTGAAAGAAATGACAAGAGATTAGATTTGTTGTTTAATTATCTTAAGAATACATATTTGTCTAGAAGAACCATTCTTTTGAATGAAGAGGAGGAATATCAATATGCCATACACGAATTCAAGGAAAATTCTTTCAAAACCACTAAATATGTCTCTGGGCAGATCGTAAAATTTAAAAAAGAGAAAGAAGTTGATGCGTTTAACCTAGATAATGATAGCATAACTCCAGAAAAAACTAACAATTCACCAGTTATAGGATATTCAAATTTTGTTATTTTTAGCAAATACATATTGATTGAGCAAAAAGGTAGGATACTTGGGCAAAGACAAGTTCTTAATGCACTTATGAAATTCTATGAGGAGGAAAAAGGATTAGAAATATTTGACATAGACTTTGTTACGGACAGTAAGGTAATGAGCGAATTTATAGGCGGCCAAGAGAAGATAACGTTAATTAGATTTTCAAATATAATTCTTAATCCTGATAACCCTGATAAAAATATTCAAAAATTTGAAGATATTGTGAAAGAATCTAATAGCAAAAATACAGAGTTTTCAAACACATCTGGGGATGGTATAAATCGAGAATCTAGCATTATGAAGGGTGGTTTAAAGCTCGGCGAAATGCAAAAGCTTAATATTAAAATAGAGGGAGAAAGCGGTGGAGAAAAGCAAGTCTTTAATTCTTCTAAAGGCAGAAATAAATTAAAAGAAAAGATAATGTATGAAAAAGGAAAACGCGATGAAACGGTTATGTCAAAGTTGATTCAAAAAATAAGGGAGATGCTTTGATTATTTTTTCTCCCCTTCTTCCCAGCTTTTCGTGAGTTTATCATTTTTTCTAGCAGCAGTTACTGCTATCTTCCTCAAAGCTTTAGTTATAAGGATAAAAGTACCAAGTAAACCGTATATTATTGTGAAGAGCGCAAAGGCCAAAATTATGACATTGTAATAAACCACCTCTAGAAAGCCAAATAGCGCAATTGAACTGAAGATCCAGTATGTTGTCCAGGTTGTTTGAAATAATAGGTACTGGTAATTTCTGGAAGCTATTAACATAGATAGATATGCTTCATCTTGGATTGAGTAAATAATTGCATAAATTGCTAGAATTAGACCTAAAAGTGCAACGTTCAATCCTATCACAAATACGACGCCCGCTACATTCATAGGTTGCATCTTGTGAAATATGAATATCATTAGGACTATGATGAATGAAAGATAGAAATCCCACGATTGTTTGGAGAGAAAAATGCCTCTAACCCCTCCATTCAAGCGTAATAGATAAGCCATAGAGTAGTATTTTAGGTCATTGTTTCGCATAGTCTCAGTCCATATATTAAGTATAGAAGAATGGTATTAAAATAGTGCTTAACGATGGCCAAGAAACCTTTTGAATTAGAAGGCCAGAGGGCAGAAAAATCCTCCCTCCCCTAATATTGCCCCCTGCAAGGGTGAAATATGTGCCTGAAGCGAGCCGGAAGTCTTGCGTAGCAAGACCGAGTGGTGTAAGCGTTAGCGGTGGGTGGCGTGAACACCAAGCGTAGCGAAGGTGTGAAACACCACACATACACCACGAGCGGCGAGCACAGGACACCACCCTGAAAGAGCATAGCGAATGAAGGGCTCTTAGAAGAAGAGTGCGAGACGTAAATCAAAAGAGGGGTGGATTGCGAAAGCAAGACGGGATGAATTTTGATTGGAGGCGAAGCATGGGGTCCTGTGCTCGGCGTGCAGGCGAACTGAGGGCACATAGTAATTAGCAAAGGCTCAAAGAGGGGTGGCTGAAAGTCGGGGTGAATTTGAGCCGGAGCATACCAAAAGGTATTAAAATCTAAAAGTATATGAGTATACATAATGACTACAGCTAAATCTAGACTTGTAAGCATACCAAAATCTGATCTGGATAGCCTTGAGGCTACCATTGAAACACTTGAGAATGAGTATGTCATGGATCAGTTGGAAAGAAGCAAGCAGGACATACAGAAGGACAGGGTCAGGAATGTAAGAGAGTTTCTTAAGGAACTCTAATAGCCACGGATTAAGGACCAAAAAAATTAAAGTAAGTATGATCTCTAACATAGCTATGAACTGTCCAATTTGTGGAAAAGAAAATAGCAGTCCACCGATCAAAGAATGGACGTTCAATGTTTTTCAAGTCTCAAGGTACAAGTGCTCTGAATGTGGCGATCATTTCAACACGTATGTTGGGGAGAAGAATACTTACACCATCCCTCGGAGCTCGTAGAAACCCATTGC
>JAKBRR010000251.1 GCA_021845325.1 Thermoplasmata archaeon | reverse complement strand
GAGATACTTGCTTTAGATTAATTGTCAAATTCATGGCATTTCCAGAGTTCAATGTAAAGTTGCTGTAGTAAGATACGTATCCGGAACTGGATATGACAACATGATAGGTACCATTTGGAACAGATATGTTGAATGATCCCGATGAAAGAAGCGAAACAGATTTGCCATTTATTACAAGATTAGCGTTTGTGGGAGATATCGCCCCAGAGATGTACGCCCAGTAATAGTAGTCCACTACTTCAGTAACGTTCTTGCCGCTGATAACCACGGAGAAATGAGTTGTTGTGGAATAATAGTTGCTCAGGTTGGTTACAGTAAATGAATATGTACCGTTGGAAAGATTGAATGTTATATCAGCAGGAGATGTTTCATATCCTGATAGACCAGAGCCATTCACGTACCAAACTACTCCTGAAGGCAATCCGGTTTCTGTGAAAGTAACGAAGTATGTCACCGAAGAAAGTGTAATAGATTTTGATAAGGGAGATGACGTGTAATAGGTCTTATTGGAAGTTGCCACAGTGTATGAGTATGACCCATTAGTGAGTGAGAATATCTGGTAATTGTACTTTGGTTTGCACTGGCTGATATGGTATTTATAGTGGATTACAGTTTTATCATTCTATAATTCACTCTTCAAAGTATCTAATGCCTCCTCTATCTTCTCACTACTCTTGTATGTGCTGTCCTAGTCAAATATTTTAGAAACTTCTTCTAGAAATTCATTTTTTTTATAGACTAGAAATCCTTTAGCAGTCGGCTTTTCTAGTGTTAAGTCAGTCCTTGATATAACATTCATAAATCTTGGCCAAGATAATGGCACATCAAATTCATTTATGCCCCTTTCTATAGTCCCAAATGCAAAATCGTCTTTTACCTCAATATAACTGGAAAATTTTTGAGGTATAAATAAAGCCTGCAATTTTCCTAATAATTCCAAAGCTTCAGTACCATAATTTTTGCTTTTGAGTTGCCTCAACTTATAGTATTCTCTTACGATCTCATCCCTACCTAAAGGACCTGCAACTTTTGCCAATTGTTCAAGTTGATTTCTGAATATTTTTGGAACTTTAGTGTCTAGGTCTTGGTCAATTCCTACATTCACTGAAAAATCAACATCATAAAGGTCCATTCTGCCATATTCACCTTTCATTGCTTCAGGATGCTTTAACATGGCAACCATCCAATATCTAATAGAATCAGCATTTGGAACATCCTTAGGTCTTTTTCTCTCAATCAGTGCGTCAAGGAAACCATCGTCATCCAAATAATATTCAATATCTAAAATGTATTTCTCGCCTTCTGATAACATCTTCATGTTTATATTGAAACCTTGTTTACTTATGCTTATCGCATCAATTTTCTGAAGGCCCATCATAGATCGCAATGTAACTCTTTTTACAGAACCATTTCGAAATTCAAGGATATTTTTAAAAATATTGCTCTTTTTAACCTCTAAAAGTAATGAATACTTCTGAAGTCTCTCGGGACAAAAGATAGAGGTTTCCTTTCCCTCGATCTCAAAGTTTTCTGATATTTTATTATCCGTTTCCTTCACTTTGTCTATTAATTTTCTAACGCCCTTTTCAATTATCGGCTGAGCTGTCGCCAGAGCAATCTTACTAATTGAGGTATCCAAAGGAGTTGTCATTCAGTATCTCTTCCTTTAAAAACAAATAATTCTGATATTGGAATTGTCATTTCCTTAGTACAATCAATGGATACTTTTTTTATAATGTCCTTATAAACATTTTTTAAAACGTCGGTTTGTTTTATTACAAAATTGAAAGATGATTTACCTCCTGGTAGATTGATTCTCATGAGGGGATCAGACAAGACTATTTTATGAGGTTTTAAGGACATTAAATATGCTAAAAATGTCTCTAAATCCTTAGTTAAACTGATATTACGAAAAATTGAGGCAATGAAAGTTGCTTGGAACTCTTCCCTAAAAACGGGATTTGATTCTAGGATTAAGTCAAAACTCTGCGCAGATTCTTTGTATTGTGAAACAGTAGTTTCACTGGGAAACGGATTCTTCATAACTTCCATCATTTGTTTAATAGTGGCATCATAGGCAGGATACTTCTTCCCCAACGCCTCAATTGATCTATCTAAGTCATTGATTAGTTTTTCTGCTAAATCAAGGTAATCCTGAGGAAGGGCTAATGTTACATGATCATCACCCTCAGTTTTAATCGATATTAGACTCGCTCCAAGTCCATTGTTTGTTATAGTTATTGGGTCTTTTACTTTATAACTCTCCACTTTAGTTTCCTTATCATAAGAAGATGAGATTTTAATCTCCTGTTCTTTTGGTTTAACAGAAATGCTCGGTCTAAACAATTCGATGGTTCTTGAAGTTTTATATTCTCTTTCTTCTGCTCTAACTTCAAAAGTTATAGACTCCTCCTTTCCATAATTTATTTTGTCAAATAAGGAATTAAACACTCCTCCTAGATAGCCACCTATCTTTAATTTGTGTATAGTAATAGAAGAATTTCCTAATTCAATACCTTGCTGGTTTACATTGTACAGTTCTTTTATAGATAATCCACTGGTGTATGTTATGACTACACTTTCTATTTTATTCTTTGAAGTGATATAAAATGGAATAGAGTCACCCTGAAGATTATAAGATGGTACAAAAATTTCTAAATCAGCGGAGTATTTATCGGGGTGATTTTCATTCATATTCATCACAAATATGCACTGTCATTTATATCTTTCCATGGGATTTACTAAATAGCCTACCGAGGCAATTTTGACAATGGTGTAAATTGATAGATCTCTACAAGAATAAACAGTTATTTCCATTTTGTTTTCCGAGTCTCCACACTTTCAGGTCGAAAATTTTTTCTCAAGTTTAGGAATATTATTCATCGAAAAACGTTAAATTGACTTAAAGGAATAGCAATATTTTGAGCCGACCAGTCGAACTCGCTTAAAACATTAAGCGCATACCTCCGGACCCGCTTACACTCTGTTTATGTCTGTGAACATTTTTGTTATCCATTTTTGGTGGATGTGAAGAATTAGTCCGTCTCTTGATTTTGAATGCAGGAGAAATTAGGATTAGACTGGCTTGAAAGAAATTCGTGTATTACAGATAATACCGGTGATACAGTTATGAAGAGAAATGTTTAAACGGACTTGCAGAAGTCTGTCTAACTATCAATCCACTAGCACCATTTGTTAAAAGTTCATTTCATCCCGTTCGTAGCTTTAACAAATTTTTTGATTCTGATATTCAAGGCTAGTTTTTCTGGAAGGTGCTTTAATTTAGTAATGTCCTCCTCCGTAATTGAGAGCTCTTTCCTATCATAGTGGTCTGAAACAACAACCTTGTATTCTTCATTGATGCTAAAGAAATGCCGGTCGAACAAGGTATGATGATTTGCACATAGGGGAATTCCGTTCCTAATATCATCAGACCCTTTGTCTTTTTTTTCTACTATATGTGCGGCTTCAATAATGTCTTCAATAGAAATGGAACAAACAGCACATTTTGTGCCATATCGTTTCAATATGCCAAATCTAAAGTCAGGGTCTCTTCTGAAAACTTTGTTATTCCTAAATTCTTTTTTCA
>JAKBRR010000250.1 GCA_021845325.1 Thermoplasmata archaeon | reverse complement strand
TATACTTACCTGAACTCTTTCACATTAACACATATTTTTTTAATCAGTTGAACCCGTATTATAGGGAATGATATAGTATATGGTCATTTTTCATTTCGATCCATCAGTATTCTACCAAGCCTTTATTCCAGCCATCTTCAGTGGAAACATGTAAATAGTATTAACACATGTTGTAACACATATGCCAATGATCGACAATGCCCCGGATGCAGTTAAGGTCACATACCAGAAGATGAAAAGCGAACAGGGAAAGAAACTTGAACTGAAGATCATAGGAGGAAACTATTACCTGTATGTTGCAAAGGGCATATGGGACAAGAAGAAAAAGAAGCCTGTGAAGAAGACGGTGCTCATGGGTTCCATAGATGAGAACGGAACCTACAGGGAGAAGAGGCCAAAGAGGATATTCTCATCTTCCAGGATATATGAATACGGAAACTCACAGCTTGTGTGGGATCTTGCACAGGATATGTATAGGATCATGGAGAAGCATCCTTATAGAAACGAGATCATTGCAATGGCATTAGTCAAGGCCATTGATCCAGTGCCATTGAGGCTTGTTTCATCAAGATTCCAGAAGCTGTACATATGCCGGAAACTGAAGCCTGATCTTGATCCTGATGAACTTTCAAGGATCCTTGGATACGTCGGGAATCATTTTATGGATCTGTACGAAATGTTCAGGAAATTAATGGAACCCGGCGGTTTGCTTTTTTATGACATGACATCCATCATTTCATACTCAAAGAACCTGAAGCTTGCGGAGAAGGGTTACAACGCCGATCATGAATTTGAGAATCAGGTAACAGTAATAATGGCATTCTCAGTGATGTCATGGATACCGGTGGCAGTGGATGTATTCTATGGTTCAGTAAAGGATATCAAGCCACTTGGATATTTCATAGACCGTTTTCATGATCGTGACATGGGCTTCATCATGGATCGTGGACTGTTCTCGGAATCCACCATAAAGGATCTGAGAAAGCTGAAGATGCACTACATCGTACCATTGAGAAGGAATTCCACCCTTGTTCCGGATAGGGTGAAATTTGATTCTGCATTCATGTACAACGGAAGGCCAATACAGTCCTCAAGAAGATCCTCAAGACTTGGTTACGTGTACATGTTCCAGGATCCAATGATGAGGGCGGAGGAGGAATCATCCATACTGAGGGATGTTGCATCCTCTGAGAAAGACATGGAATACTTTGAGGATAAGAAGAACCATTTGGGTGTTTTTGCAATAATATCTGATCTTGATCGAAATCCTTCTGAAATATATGAACAGTATAAGTCAAGAGAGGAGGTGGAGCAGGTTTTTGACACAATGAAAGGTGATCTTGAATCGGACAAGACATACCTGAGGACCAATGAGAAAGTGAAGGGATTCTTCTTCATTGTCTTTCTAGCGTTGAGGATAAGATTCAAAATACTGAAGGTGCTGAAGGATCATAATTTACTTGGAAAGATGTCCGTAAACGAGATCATCTTCGAACTGTCGAAGATGGAGAGAATTGTTGAGAAGAGCCGTGCAGAATATTTTGCAGCTGTTCCAAAAAAGGTTGAAAAGATTGTTGATCTGTTCAAAGATCTGATACCTATGGGTTAAATTGAGGGGAGTTCAGGTTCTAAATAATATGTGGAGTTTTTTAATCTTTATATTTAGTTAATTTAAATATACCGAGGTACCAAGCGATAGTTTATAGTAACGTTAGCAATAAGTAACTATGAGAATCCTTTGGATTGCACATCGGGACCCAAAGAATCCAAAACCGGGTGGGGCAGAGCGTTCTATTTATGAGATATGTAAAAGATTTGTGACTAAAGGAGATGAGGTCACTCTTCTAAGTGGTGGCTGGAGGGGATGTTCGAGTTATGATAATATAAATGGAATTAGAGTTAAAAGATTCCGAACTGCTATAGGGCCGCATATTGCACTCCCAGTAATTCTCATCAAAAATGATTACGATATTGTTATAAATGATCTTGGACATGCTATACCTTGGATATCATCTACTTTCTTGAAAAAGAACAATATTGTCTTTTTCCATCATCTTCATTCCAGATCATTACCTGGGCAAGTTAATTTCTTTTTGGCTAAATTTATTGCTGCACTAGAGAAGATTTACTTCATTATATATCATAGTGCGATTTTTGTAACAGAATCCAATACATCAAAGAACGATCTAGTAAGTTTAAACATAGTAAATAACAAAATTATTAAAATACCACCAGGTGTGGACCGTGGTATGTTTCACCCAGATCATAAAACCGAATACCCATCTATAATTTATTTTGGAGGTATGAGGAAATACAAAAGACCAGAAGAATGCTTATATATGTTGAAAAATATTCTTGAAAGAAGGAATGATGTTAAGTTATATGTTGTTGGGTCAGGTCCAGAAGAAGAAAATGTAAAAAAAATTAGCAAAAACCTTGGAGTTAATAAATACGTAGAGTTTATGGGTAAAATTTCCACGGAATCACTTGCTAAATTAGTTAGTTCATGTTGGGTAAATATTCACACATCTATAACTGAAGGCTGGGGATTTTCTATATTGGAAGCTTCATCCGCAGGAACCCCAACTGTAGCATACTCTGTTCCCGGGGTTGTTGATGCTATTGAAGATCATTCAAATGGTATCCTTGTCAAAGATGGAGATAGACACGCATTATCTAAAGCTGCACTTGAAATTTTCGATTCTCCAAGTCAATGGTGGACTAATAGTGCAAGTGTTGCTGAAAGATATTCTTGGGATATTACTGTGGAACTTTGGGAGGATTTACTGACCGAAACTTTGAACCAAAAGGGAAAACAAATAAATGAAAACTAATTTTCTAAAATTTAAAAAGTAAAACTCCCGTCTTGTTTTACATTTTTCATTACATATGTATACGTCACATTTCGTGAAAGAATAATACGATTAAGATAGAAAACAATATAACGCTAATTTTAATCAGAAGTTAATGAATAAAAATTATTTAATAACAGGTGGAGAAGGCTTTATTGGACGTAATCTTAAGGAATTCCTCATAAAAAATAACAATACTGTAAAGACCCTAGATATAAATGGCGATCCGGATTATTTAATTTCAGTCACAGACTTCGATAAGATCATGAATATCAAAGAAGATTTTGATGGCGTCTTCCATCTGGCTGCAACAACATCTCCCCCAGAATTTGATGAGAAACCCTTATCTGGATTCAATGTAAATGCCAATGGAACCCTTAACGTTCTTGAATTCGCAAGAATTAAGAATATTCCCAGAGTTGTTCTTGCTTCATCATCAGCAACCTATGGAAACAGCACATCCGTTTCTGTTGAGAGTGAACTTCCTGATCGTTATTCAAATCTGTACCCTGTAACAAAGATCCTTGATGAATATCTTGCAAGATTCTATTCTATCAGAAAGGATGTGGAATGCATTTCCCTTAGATATTTTAACACATATGGTCCTGGAGAAAATAGCAAGAGCCAGTATGCAAGTGTAATATGGAGATTTATAAAATCATTCCATAATCATAAGAGACCTGTAATCTATGGAGATGGTGAACAGAGAAGGGATTTCATATATATAGATGATAATGTGAAAG
>JAKBRR010000249.1 GCA_021845325.1 Thermoplasmata archaeon | reverse complement strand
GTATCTATACCACATGATAACATTTTATTCCTTTCCTGCCTACACTCATGCAGGGAGTAAACGATCGCTACGCAAGCACCTATAACATCCCCATTGGGAAGAGATTGCCTATTGTCGATTGTGATCAAGGGGAGAATCAAACTAAAGTGGAACCAATTCCACAGCCTCTTCGTTCTCCCCCTCCCCACTCTGAATTAAGGCTGATCCTCAATTCATTTCATGTAGGTTAAATCTCCTATAGCAATCAAACCGAATGAGAAACGCCCAGAGAGTACTGTAATGAAGTTAATCCAACAGATCATTTACAATCCGCCATTTCATTCATTATTCTGTGCATGGATGCATGTTTTTAACCGGAATCATTGTAAGACATAACGGGACATATAATAGATCTAAGGAGAAACTCACCATGTTACCGTGTGTCAATCCATGAATGATTGCCATAGGGAAAACAAAAAACTTGAAATCTTATAAGACCATATTGTCTCCAATTATGGGGGCTAACCAATTTGAACATGACTAGTGATAATATGTTTAAATCAATTAGATGGAAATTCAATAAACACAAAGATCTGGTTTTGGCGGGCATAAATCACAATATTTTGTTAGATTTCTTCTCTCGTTCATATAGAGAACATGCGTTTGAAACTTGGAAAAAATATCCTATACGATTTGCACAGGAATCTGGGTGCGTGTTCTCAGAAGAAACTCCCGGGCAGTCTCTTAAAGAAGTTTATGTGGAAAAAATATATGACGTTAATGGATTTCTTCCTAATCCGGGAGATGTAGTAATAGATGCAGGGGCAAATTACGGTGATTCCGCGATTTGGTATGCGAAATGTTTTCGAGCGAAAGTCTTTGCATTTGAACCTCTAGAGCACGTGTATGAAATTTTAAAGAAAAATATACAATTGAATAGTGTTAGAATATTTGCTTACAATACCCCACTTGGAAGTGGAAACGAAATTAGGGGCAAGAAAGAAGGTTCTATGTTCATTTCATGTGATGATGAGAATTCAATTAAAACCAAAACATCTAGGTTAGATGACTTTACGCTTGGGCATGTTAAATTGCTCAAAATTGATGTTGAAGGTTTCGAAATGGAAGTGCTCCAAGGTGCCGTTGATACAATTAAAAAATACAAACCTAAGATCATAATTGAAACTCATAGCTCAGACCTTTTTGTTAGATGCAACAAGTTATTATCAGATTTAGATTACAGAATCTCACATTTTGGAAGAATAATAAAATCGAAGAATCCTGGTATGAACCGCGTTCAGAATCTTTTTTATTCCCCATTATCATCGGATGAAACCTAGGGCCTTTAAGGTCTTACGATTGGAAATAGCATGCCTATGAAGAGATATATATTTACAAGATTTCCAAAATATACAGGTATTGGAAAATATGTTCATGATCTTTTAGAAATCAAAGGAATTGACACTTTTATTTACAGCATTTCTTTTCGAAATGATGTAAATAGTGAGGATTACTATGGAAATTTATTGGAGCCAGCTATCAAAATTCCAAAAACCACTGGTTGGTTCATCAATACTAGATTTCAAAGAATATTGTTTAGGAACCTAAAAAAGCACATATCCAATGGCAAAGACACTGAAGAAAATATTTTTCATTACAGTGACTACGGAATAGTCCCTGTAACAGAAAAATATAGAAGCGTTCTTACAATACACGATTTGTTTCAAGTATCAGGGAATTATAATAAATACGGATACAAATCTCAATCTTTTCTCAAAAAAAATATAAAAGAGTATTTTGAATTTCCACATCTCTTAGCAGTTTCAAATCACGTTGCAAATGAAGCTGTTGAATTTGGATTTGAACATTTACCAAAAGTCATATATCCGCCTGTTGCTGATTACCTAAAATCCGGTCTTGACAAATTGCAATGCAGAAAGAAATATTCACTTGCTATCGATAAGAAGCTAGTTTTATCTGTATCAACTGATGACCCTCGAAAAAATATGAAAACGGTCAAAAAAACTTTGGATCTGTTGGGTAGTGATTATAAATTAGTGCGTGTGGGGTCAAAACTAGACGGTGCATACAATTTTAGAAACTTGACAAACATAAGTTTAAATGAAATATACAACGCGTGTGATGTTCTACTCTTTCCTACGTTAGATGAGGGTTTCGGTTATCCTTTGATTGAAGCTATGGCTACCGGCCTTCCATTTGTAGCTTCAAATATTGAAGTTGTTAAAGAAGTATGTGGTAAAGCAGGAATACTTGTGGACCCCACGCCAGAAAATTGCACCTTAGCTGTAAAAGAAGCTATCTCTCAAAGAGATGAACAAATTGAAAGGGGGTATGAAAGAGTGCATGTTTATTCGTTTGAAAAATTCGCCGATAATGTACTTTCATTTTACAAAGATGTGGTTAAATCTTGAGATAAACGGTGGTTAGGTTCTCTATTTTGAGACAGTGTAGCCTTATAAATAGAGTAGAACTCTGTAGTCATTCCAGAGACCACTCTTCAAACGCAGTGAGTGTTTATCCCACACAGGTCGAGTAGAAGGTAAGCGTAGCGGTTGGTTTCACCAGAATTTGGCCCGGACCTCCCGTCAGGGAGTAAAGACCAACCCTATTTCCTGCCTCCTATCTAAAATTCCGGAATGCTAGATTTCCTCCGTTCCCGCTTCTATCACAGCACCTCCATGATCACCATACTCCTTCCGGTTACTTCATTATATACGCATGTCCTTGCTTATGGAGGATTTCAGTTTGAGTAAGGCTTATCTGTATTCGGCATGTTCGACTCTTTCCCCCCCATCTCCACTATACGGAAATAAGGTTTTTCACTGTATCCCTTTCGGAGAATAGGATGTTCCCTTCCACTTCCTTTAGTCGCTGTGTCCGCAGATCCTTTCCTCCCCTGTTGAATTTTTTCTATGACTGCAAAACCAACAAACAAATTAGACACAGTAATTTGCGGGGTTTAACAAATATCGATAACTCATGGTATATCCAAAACCCAGTTAATTGAAGTTGCAGAAGATTTGTAGGTAGAGTTCAGGGAGGGATATGCGTGGTTCAATTCAAGACGCAACTCCTGATGAGAAAAGTGAATAGTAATAATGCTTCAACACTGAAGGAATTTGAGATCAGTTGGATTCGATTATGACTGATCACAGAGGAAAAAAGCCGTAAAATATAACCTCGGTAGAATTTGTATGTTGGTCATTCCATCATAGTTTTTTTAAAGCATCGTTTGCTATGGCGAGATCAGCAATGGTTGCCTTGAGATCCTCAACCTGTTTCTCGTATGGACTCTTTCTTGATTTACATTCAAGCCCGGATCTGGCACCTGTCAGGAACTGATCCTTCCATATCTGGTATGTGGATGGTGATATGCCATGCTTCCGGCATATCTCCGTTATGGCCTGGTTCGTTGA
Organism: Thermoplasmata archaeon; assembly: GCA_021845325.1. The sequence continues at coordinate 209 of JAKBRR010000249.1, read as the reverse complement.
TATGGACTCGAATATTATGCTGTATTTCTCCTCCACAGTATATGTTTTACCTGCCATCAGTGCATCACCTCTGGAACCGCAGGGAGATTTAAAAACCCCTCCCTCCTTGACCTCCCTCCCCACTTATATATTAGTACAAATATACAAACCGACACTATATTGTGCCATTTTAAACTGGTGCAGACCACTTCCCGAAAAATACAGGGAAA
>JAKBRR010000008.1 GCA_021845325.1 Thermoplasmata archaeon | reverse complement strand
AGAAGTGCAGGTTTTCCCCTGGAAATACCCCGGAGACTGATCTCTATGTTTTCATCTATTGCGGATACTGTATTCGATCCATTTCTCGGAGAGGGAACAACGGTCACGGCGTCAATATTGCTTGAAAGAAACAGTGTTGCAAGTGAAATAGAGCACAATCTCATAGAACAATATTGCAAAAACATCGTTTTTCAGGAGAAGAACATTAATAGATTAATTGAAGAACGAAAAAAGAAACACAAGGATTTCATTCAAAATAACGGGCATAAGGAATGGAAATATTTCAATGAGTTTTTGAAGATGCCTGTGGTGACAACAAATGAGCAATGGATTAGATTTGACCGTATCAATGAGATCGTTCTAAAGCAGAATGGGAACAAAGAGATCATGGAACTTATTGCATCTTATGAAGAGGGATAAACAATTAACAGACATAAATTTCCTGCATTCATATTCACAGTACATTTTGCATCTTATTACCTATGGTAATTTCACACATCGTTAATATTAATTCATAAGAGTTTTTTTTCTGCCGTGGAACCGTCAGTAAACATAGAAGAATTAAGGGAAAACAGAAGGTATTTTGGATGGATCATGCTTGCATCCATCCTAACCGATGAATGGAACATATTCCTCATACCGCAAACCAACCTTTTTATTGAAAACATTTACAGGTTATCAAGTTTGGAACTTGGAATAATTACAGGGATTGTAATATTAGGGGCAGCCGTAGGGTCATTACTTGGGGGCATATTTACAGATTTATTTGGACGGAAAAAAGTGTTTCAGATCGATATGGGGTTGTTCATTTTTTCTGCAATTTTCTCCATACTAAGTTATGATGTTTTTCTTCTCATGATTTCCAGACTTATTGCTGGAATAGTCGTTGGTGCTGACATCGCGAATGTCTATGCATACATAATGGAAACTGAGGAACCTGGAAAGAGAGAGTATATTGGATCACTTGGACCACTTATTGCAAGCTTTTCCATTTTATCAATTAATGGAATAGTACTCGTATTGTTATTACTGAAGGGGAGCTCCCTGTTAATTTGGGACTTGTCGCTTTTATTCAGCTGCATACCTGCAACCGTGAGCCTTGCACTGTCTCATGGTATCAAGGAAAGCATTCCATGGAAATCAGAATCAAATAAAAATATCAGTTTCAAAAAAATGTTTCAAAAAATTAGATCAAAGGATAAGTTGAGAAACACATCAATTTACTCTTATATTTCAGGGGTTGCAACTACCATAGAGGTTGGAACATTTGCCTTTTTCATCCCATTCATAGTGTCGAAAACTGGTATTTATAATGAAATACAGGTAAGGTTGATTGTTCTTTCCATCTATGCTGTAGGCATTCCTGCTGGGTTTACAGGAGCAAGGCTCGTCTCAAGACTGGGATTTAAAAGAATAACCTGTTATGGTTATCTCATGACTTTGATTGCCTTGTTTTTTTCTGCAATCTTTTTGATCTATCAGTTTTATTATATTGTTCCAGTAACAATGATGATCTTTGTTTGGGGTAACCACTGGAACAGTCAGCCTATTATACCATCACAGGCTATTGTTTCCAATACTGAATTCAGGGGAAAATCAATAGGTATAACAAATTTCATTTCTGAAGTTCCAGCGTTTCTTTCTATTTCCATATTCCCCTCGTTTGTGAACTACGTTGGTCTTGGAATTTCCACAATAGTCATTTGCATTGCACCGATTTTTGGTTTGATGGCTTCGTTATTCATTTACAAAGAAATTTATGGTCATACGACTGATATAAATACGTTCAAAATCAATAATTAAAAAGTGCGAGGGATGGGATTTGAACCCACGAACCCCAACGGGACAGAATCTTAAGTCCTGCACATTTGACCAGACTCTGCAACCCTCGCATTGCATCGGCTTTATGCATTTTTACTATATTGACCTATCCAATGTCTATAACTTTAAGGGAGCTAATATAAGCTGCAAAAGCTTAATTTGGACTATATTCCCACAAATAGACTGATCCACATTTATAGATTTGAATGATCATTTTATTAACTGTAACTTTACTCATTTTCAAATTGTCTAATAGTCAAACATTTGCCATTTTTGATATTTACCCATAAAGTGCTGAGAACCTTATGTTTATTTTCCTTCAAAATATACTCAAAATTGTATATGCTTAAAATATTTAACAAAAGTCAGGTAAATCCGAAACTCCACAGGAATGAAGAGCCGTTTGGTATGTGGATGATGTCAGTTAAATACTCATTACGGATTTAGTCTTATGGTATATCAAGGGGGATTTCCGGATAATGGAGAAATTGTTAATTTTACCGTAGAAGATGAACCAAAATGGGTCAAAGTAAAACTGGGGGACGGTTCAGAAATACAGATAAAAATGGAAATTGTTGCCATAATGAAAAATGGCAATGATCCGAATACTGGTTTGCCAATTTATATGGTTCAGGCAACAAATATAATCAGACTTAACAATATTCCGAAAGAATTAATAAATAAAAAACCAAAAGAAGGGGACAAAGGACAGGGTGGCCTCTACCGTTAGCTGTAAAGGTATATTTTTATGGATCCTACCATAGATGAAAGGGACCGCAAGATACTGGAAATCCTTCAGGACAACAGCAGGTTATCAAATACAGAAATAGCCAAAATTATCGGGGTATCTGAAGGAACCATAAGGAAAAGGATTAAACGGCTGATTGATGAGGGAATCATTGAGAAATTCACAACCGTAACAAAGAAAGAAGGTCAGGACGCCATAATTCTGGTAAGGGTAGATACCAGGGAATCTGGTAAAACTATCAGGAATCTCAAAGAAAAATTCAGGGAGGTTTATGAATTTTCAGGAAAAGCTGATCTGGCAATCCGTATAAGGTGCGCATCCATAGATGAAATAAATATAACCGTGGATGAAATCAGAATGTTTTCAGGAGTCAGGTCAACAGAAACCTTGATCAGGTTGAAATAGCCATCTTTTTTGAATAAGCATAATCAAAGATACAAAATGCATGAAAAAGAATTTATATCTTATTATGATGTTAACTCTCCGGTATAAAGGCTGGAAAAAACCCTGCAGAACACATAATGAAATCTGGCATTTCCAAAAAATGCTGATTTTTAAGGTATCTCGGGTTCCCCAATTACGAAAGTGACGGGATGAATAACAAGGTGAGCGAACATGACAGAAGCAAATATTATCTATGTGGGAAAGAAGCCAACTATGAATTACGTGCTTGCAGTGGTTACACAATTCAATAATAATATTGAAAAGGTAACCATAAAGGCGAGGGGAAAGGCCATAAGCAAGGCAGTTGACATTGCGGAGATAGCGAAGAGAAAATTCGTTCAGACTGCCAATTATGATAACATTACTCTCTCAACTGAAGTGGTAGAAGGGGAAAGGGGAGAATCTAACGTTTCTTCAATTGAAATTGTAATGTCTAGAACTAAATAATCGCTAAGTATAACAATATACTTCAATAATTTTTAACTAATAATTAAATTAACAGTTGTAATCATGAAGAAGCCTGACTACTATGAAGGAACCATTTTTGTTAAATTCAGGGCTCAATAAAAGGCTTGAGCAAATAAACACCAGAATTAATGAAATTCTTGTCAGTGATAGCCCTGATTTGGATGAAATGGCCAAATATACATCCATGGCAGGGGGCAAAAGACTGAGACCACTTATGGCGATCCTGGCGTATCAAATATCCTCTCAGTATGGTGATATTGAAAGAATTCTTGATCTGGCAATCGCATATGAGCTAATTCATACTGCAAGCCTTGTTCACGATGATATAATTGACGGGGCAATTACCAGAAGAGGAAAGCCATCTCTAAACTACAAGTACGGTATGGCAAATGCCATCGTTGTGGCGGATTATTTATTTGCTGTGGCATACGGTTTAGGATCAAAATATGGTTCAGAAATTTCTCAGATAATGGCTTCTGCAGCAACAAAGCTTGCAGAGGGTCAGATAAACGAATCAATAAATCTTGGAAATCTAAGTATCACTGAAGAAAAATATTTTGAGATTATATCAGGCAAGACAGCATTTTTCTTCGGTGCGGGGGCTAAATGCGCAGCCCTGGCAGCCAATGCTGATACTGTAACCGTAGATTCAATGTTTCAATTTGCATACAATGTGGGAATGGCTTTTCAGATAACTGATGATATTCTGGACATCGTTGGTTCTGAAGAAGCCATGGGAAAGCCAATTTTTACAGATATAAAGCACAACGCAATAACCCTTCCCGTAATATTTGCTTTGAAGTCACAGGATGAAAAAATGGTTAATCATCTGAAACTTGTCATCAACGGACAGAGACAGGATAAGGAAAGCGTAGACATAGCAAAAGCGTTTATATTGAAATCGGGAGGAATCGACTACTCCATATCCAAGGCAAAGTGGTTTATGGATCTTGCAATGGCTGCCCTTAAAAATACAAAGAAAACACCGGATCTTGAGATCCTTCTTGAACTGGCAAGTTCTATCATAAGCAGAATATCATGAATTGTGAACGGTTCTTGCACTTAAATTATAATTTTGCCGCTATTGATGTTAATACTTTAACCGATATGCATATTAGTTTAGTTTTCATAATCGATAATGGACGGTTCGCAAGTAGGGAAAGTTAAGGAAGAGGTATTTAGCAGACTTGGAATAGGTGCAACTGAGAACGGTATATTTTCAGGTTCATGGAAAAAGGGAAAATCAAGCCGTATGATCAGATCAATATCTCCCATAGATGGTACACATCTATGCTCAATCGATCAGGCTACAGAGAGTGATTATAATTCAGTAGTGAGCACATCTGTAAAAGCCTTTGAAGAATGGTCACAGTTACCTGCACCCAGGAGAGGGGAATTTATCAAAAAAGTATCTGACGCTCTGGAAAATTCAAAAAAGGATCTAGGTCTCATAGTATCGCTGGAAATTGGTAAGGTAATTTCAGAGGGGCAGGGCGAAATTCAGGAAATGATCGATATTGGCCATTATGCACTGGGGCTTTCAAGACAATTATTCGGATTAACAATGGCCAGTGAAAGACCATTCCACAGGATGTATGAACAATGGTTACCCGTGGGGCCTGTAGGAGTAATTTCAGCTTTCAATTTTCCCTCATCGGTATGGTCATGGAATTCATTTATCGCAGCGGTTTGTGGTGATTCTGTAATATGGAAACCCTCCAGCAAAGCTGCCCTTTCAGCCATAGCCGTGACAAAAATTGTTGCATCTGTAATGGAGAAGGAATCAGTCCCTCCTATATTTTCAACTGTATGCGGCGGTGGCGCTGAGATCGGAGAACTCTTAAGCAAAGATCCGAGAATTCCTGTTGTTTCTTTCACAGGGTCCGTAGCCACCGGTAAAATAATAAGTAAAAACGTAGCTGAAAGACTGGGAAGATCAATTCTGGAGCTTGGGGGAAATAATGGAGTAATAATATCGTCCAAAGCTGATCAATCTATTGCAATGAAGGGATTGCTGTTTGGAGCACTTGCCACGGCAGGTCAAAGATGCACAACAACGAGAAGAGCAATAATAGAAAACTCAATTTATAAGAGCTTTACAGCAGACCTGATTCAGGCATATTCCAGTGTAAACATTGGAAATCCCCTAAATAGCGAAACTCTTGTTGGGCCCCTCATAGATGAATCCGCCGTGAAAACATATCAGAAGACTGTATCAGAGGCTGTAAAACAAGGAGGGAAAGTACTTTTCGGGGGAAATGTCTTAAAGATAAAAGGCCTTGAAAACGGGTATTATGTAGAACCAACAATAATAGAGGCAAACCATAAGGTTACAATATCCAATGAAGAAACCTTTGCACCCATATTGTATGTTTTCAAGTATGACAAAATAGAAGAAGCCATAAGAATTCACAATTCAGTGCCTCAGGGGCTCTCTTCTGCCATTTTCACTAACGATATCAGAGAGGAGGAATCATTTCTCTGCTCATCTGGTTCTGACTGCGGTATAGCAAACGTGAATACAAGCACGGCTGGAGCAGAGATCGGGGGGGCTTTTGGTGGAGAGAAAAACACAGGCGGAGGAAGAGAAAGTGGTAGCGACGCATGGAAAGGCTATATGAGAAGACAAACCGTTTCAAAGAATTATGGGAAAACCCTTCCACTTTCGCAAAATGTTGAGTTCAGATTATCCTGAACTTATTTCCATTTTTTACTGCTTCCATAGGTTTCTTCAAGTAACTTTTTAAACGCTTTCTTCCTTCTTGCCCTTTTTTTAATGGAGATAGACGTTGAATACGCTGCAAGGGCAATAAATGCCACAATAGAGACATTCAGAGCCAGAAATGATATGTTGGAATAGGATATCTCAACTCCAGTTGAAAATATATACTGGCCGTCTGTAAGGATCACTTCAATATAAACGACATATTTGTTACCAGGAAGGATACCATTCACAAAAGTAAATGTTGAGCCCGCTCCCAGTTTCAAAGTATTGTTGTTTTTAGTACCGAGCTGGTAATAATGAACATCTATATGGCTAACCGAGGTCTGGCTGGAGAGAGTCCAGCTTAGAAACAGGGTAAAAAACAGTAATGGAATTGCCCTGTCCAGCGTTATGCTGGGATTGTTTACATTGGAGGGATTCAGAAAGAATGATATATTTACATTTATAGTGCTGTCAGATGTTGAGTTCTCTGTGACAACATATGGGGTATAGAAAGAAGCGTTAAAAGTAATATTTGCAGATCCTTCTGGAACATATGCTGTATAATATCCGCTACTATCAGAAAAAGAATAATCTGAATTATTATATTCAACTTTAACTGACGAGACACCAAAATGATATTTGGAATTTCTAATGACACCACTTATGGCAACCATCTGATGATTGGGCGTTAAGATCAGATTCAGGGTTTTGTTCTGTCCGGGATAAATATATTGTGTTGTATTAATAGCGATGAAACCGGGGTGAGATATGTCAAGAAATATCTTTCCCGGTTCTACAAGAAATTCAGCTGTGCCATTTAGTTCAATGACTGTCTGGTTATTGATTTTTACAGTTGCATTTCCCGGGCTCGTTGTTATATCCAGCCTGACTGCAAAAGGTATAAGTTTTACAGTCAGATTTTTCTCGCCTGCATTTACAACTGAATGGAACGTTCTGAACCCTTCTAATTGCATATATATTGAATTGTTTTCATTCAGTAAATACAAACTTGATCCGTTTTGCTTTTCAAGATTTATAAAATAGTCAGCAGTTAAATTAGAATAGAAATTGTTTGATGAATTTACAACCGATGATATATTGAGTTTCACCTTCACTGTTGAAGGAATTGATATATCTATGTAAGTTTTCAAATCCTGTGATGAATAAGATATGTTATAGTTTCCTGGCGGCTGAAAATTAAATTCGGCAGAATTTATGACATTCCCGTTTTCAGAAAAGGTTCCGTTTGTAGATTCCTGAGAGAGAATACCGGAAATGTTTCCTGAGGTCTGATTAAGATTCAATAATATCTGAATGTTATTTTTTAGAACGTTTCTTACCGCATTAATTGACGAAACAGTAGGATTCCCGTAAGAGAAATTTAATCCCCCCTGATTTGAAGAAACATTTACCATGGAATAATTTTCAGGGGCTGTGTTGTTGATATACAAATCATAATATGTATTCGCAACGTAATTTGAATGTCCTGTTATATCTGGATAAGAAAATGAAGCTTCTGGAAAACCATAAAGGCTGCCGTATATTCCGGTTCGATCAACCCCAACAGCTATGTACGAGGCATAAAGGAATTCAGGGAAAATATTGAATGAATGGGAATATGCATTGACTCCGGCACTCAAAACATCTCCTTTAAAGCTGATCCATAACTTAAGGTTTCTATGAGTTGTTATATTGAAGAAATAGGAATAATTACCATTAGCTGTGGATAGCATGATGAGAGCACCATAGCTGTTATTTGATTCCTCTATTCCGGTGAAAATTCCAAGTTTCGGAGTGTACTGTAGTGAGAGAAAGTTGAAAGTGGACCCATTTTCAATGGAAATATTGGAGTTTGCAAGATTTAGACTGGTTGTTATATTGAAATCTGTCATATCTTTTGGAGGAGAAAATATGGCCTCGTTTCCGGCAGATCCAGTTAAATTAAGTACTGCTTTTACCATCCATCCAAGGTTAGGTGTTCCCAGACCTGTAACAGGGTTCCACCCATAGTTGGCATGATAATATCCATTTGTACCATTGGAAACACTTACAAGGGCTTTTCCATAGTAATTTGTTCTGGATATCTGGTATAGCAGTGGGTTTAAAAATCCCAGACTATGGCCGCTCATCTGGTCAAGTATGGCTATCATCCCCGCCCACATCGGGGCTGCAATGCTGGTCCCTCCAACACTGTATTCATAATTTCCGTCGATTACAATGACTCCCGGCTGTGTACTCGCATCAAGAGAAACGTCTGGAACCCCTCTCATGGTATTGTTATAGCCGTAAGGGTCCTGCCACCCTGGAGCGCTAAATACGGTGCTGAAACCACCGCCACTTCCGTAGCTGGATTTTCCTGATCCACCACCCCACGCAGTCTGTGAAAATACTCCATCTTTTGCAATCAGGGAGGTTCCGCCAACACCTGTTACGTATGGAGATGACGCAGGAAAATTGACTTGAAGGGTGTTTCCTCCATTGAAGGCTCCGTGATCACCGCTTGCCGCCACAACGGTAATATGATCAAGAGCGGCCATTTTAAACGAAGCAGAATATTCACTAAGAACGCCGGGAGACATCTCATTCTCAGAAAGGCCCCAGCTAAGGGATATGACGTTTGCCATACCGTTTTCTATTGTTAAATTTATTGCCTCCTGAAGAAATTGTGAACTGGCAGTAGGCACCACGACCAGAAGAATATGTGCCTTCTGGGCCATTGCATGAACCCATTCAACATCTGTGGACGTTTCTATTGACCAGTTAAAATTAGTCTGAGTAACCGGTCCCAGTGGTTCATATATTGATATATTTGCTGGCAATAAATTGTTTATGCCATCAAAAACAGACAAATCGTATGAAAGAAATTGCGAACCATATGCATCAATTATGGCAACAGTTTCCCCTGCCCCTCCATATTTTGTGGAATAATTTGTAAGATTGTATGCACTCCAGATATTTTGTGGAACATATGGCGGTTCTCCATTGCTATTAGTGGATGGAATGTAATTAATCAGAGGTATAGCATTTTGTGAATTCGTGTTATTCAGGATTTTTAAGGCACTCCCATATTTTTTAAGTGAGTTCAGGGAATTTTGTGTAAGATTCCCATAGATATCAATATAGTTTTTACCTGCCTGAAAATTAATATTATTGTTATTAAGGTACTTTTCCACTGGTCCAACATATTTCTGATTGTTAAAATATAAAACATGACTGAGGTTACGGTATTTGTTAAAATTGTTTCCTTTTTCACTGAAATTTGCAGGTGTGGAAGTAGTCTTTAAATTGTCGTAGGATGTTATTGACACGGGCATCGCTATTAGTATCACAAAAAAAATTGCAATTGCGATCCCCTTCATAATTCGTAAATACAACTTTTATTAATATATCTATCATGGGTAATCATAACAGGAGAACAGGAATTTCTAAGAACAGAATTTAAGAACTATTACGAAAAGTCAACACTGCAGTTGCCGGACAAGTTTAATTCAAGAGAGATAGGTTATATTCCATTTAATGGGCCAATGACCAGACATGGAGGAATATCTTCAATAATTGAGTTTACTAATTTCATAAGGAGAATTGTTCCCAAGCACCTTTACTATTCCATTGCATATTACAATAAACCTCTGGAAAGGGTCATGGCTGAAAAGGAGTGGGCTGGCGCGGAGCTTATATTTGACCTCGACGCAGACCACATAGAGGGAGCCAGCAGTATGTCATATGAAGAGATACTGGCTGAGGTCAAAAAACATACAATAAGACTGGTTGAAAAATATCTAATGGGAATGTTACAATTTAATGAAAATGAAATATCACTATATTTTTCAGGGGGACGAGGTTATCATGTGCACATAAAGAGTGAAAGAGTCTATGGCCTTTCTTCCGATTCAAGACGTGAAATCGCAAATCTCGTTAGAGGAGAAGGGGTTACTGCCAAAGAAATAAAACAGAATCCGGGGCTCATAAGGCATGAGGGTCAGGGATGGCTTGAAGAGATAGATAACCTTTTCTGCAGTATAATAGATGATTGCACAAAGGGAAATGATGAAGGAATGTTAAAAAGGATATTTCCAGATGGCCGTATAAGAAATGGATATATTTATGGTATGAAACGTCCTGCTGGAAAAATAGGAAGTAACAGAAACCGGGGTGCCGTTTTATCAAAGAAGGGTCCTGAAAAATATAAGTTTTTTGAAGAAAGTGATATGCAGGTTTTGGAATATGCTGTAAAAATTGTCAAGAGCAAAAATGCTTGTGAGATTGACGAACCAGTGAGCACTGATATTCACAGATTAATCAGATTTCCGGGAAGCCTCCATGGTAAAACAGGTCTAAAGGTGGTGCCGGTATCATTGAAAGATATGCCTGCATTTGATCCATTAAAAGATGCAATTCCTGTAGAATTTAAAAAGGGAGAAATACGAGTTAACACATTAAAAAAAACAGAGATTAAATTTGATGGAGAACTTTTTAAGTTAGAGGGGGTTGAAAATGTAAGAAGAGATCTGGCTATATTCCTGATTAGCTCAGGCAGGTCTATGTTAGAATGATTATTATATAATAATTAATGCACAAAAGATTATTATATTTTGAAGAAATGCAAAGTCAGTGATATAATGGAATTTAAAAAATCGAAAACACTGGAAAATTTAAAGGCCGGATTTGCTGGTGAGAGCCAGGCAAATAGAAGATACCTATATTTCTCCCTCAAAGCAGATGAGGAAGGGCAGCAGGAGATCTCGCAGGTTTTCAGATCCACTGCAGATGGAGAGACAGCTCACGCATTTGGGCATCTTAAATATCTTGCAACCGTAGGAGACCCTGTAACTGGTGAGCCAATAGGCACAACTGAACAAAATCTCAAATCTGCAATAGCCGGTGAAACATATGAATATTCACAGATGTATCCTGGTTTTGCAAAGGTCGCAAGAGACGAAGGATTTGAGGATATTGCCCACTGGTTCGAAATTCTGTCCAAAGCTGAGAAATCTCACGCAAAGAAATATGAAGAAACCCTGGGAAAACTAAAGACAACAAACTGAGTGGTATAATGAACCCAATATTAAGGGAGGAGATATCTTCTCCCGAAGATTTTTCAAAAATAGTTGAAAAAAACAGAAAAGATATAATTAAACTAAAAGCCCTTCGCAGGGTATCTTCAAAAACATTCAGTTTTCTATTCGAATGCAGAGAAACTCTACTTAACCAGATAAATGAAATGATTTATGTTGAAAATGTTCATGATCAGGAGGAAATAAACCGCCTTATCAGGGTATACAATGAACAGATGCCTGAAGGTAATGAGTTTAGTGTTACCATGTTCATAGAGATCACCGATGAGAAGGAGCTGGTAAGAGAACTACCCAAACTGGCTGGTATTGAGGAACACATTGTTTTAGTATACGATGGAAGCGAAAAAAGGGCAATACCCGAGGAGGGTAGATCAACTGATGTCCTTGAATCAACCGTACAATATTTGAAATTCAGATTCAGTAAAAACGAGATTGGGTTACTCAAAAACTCAAAGAATGTCTTTATCAGTACAGACCACAAGACATACAAAGAAAGTGTCAGGATCCCAGATGACCTTCTTTCCGAGTTAAAAAGTGAACTTAAGGATTTTTGAATTCTCATTAAGTTAATTCAAATACTTTGATTTCAGGTTAACTGGGAAATACGCATTAATTAGATTTTTGCAAAGGTATCTGATTTGATTGTCAAAGCAAAAAATTCTAAAGTTATCCTGATGACGAAACAGATATTTACCGCCGAGGGTTTAGGATATGATTTAAATGAATAATCTTTCAGCGGAAGAATCAGAAGTAATTCAATATGTAAAACGCTTTGCAAATGATGAAGTTAAACCACTGGCAAGAGAAATTGATCTGAAGATGGAAGTTCCTGATAAACTAATTAAGAGGATGCATGAACTGGGTCTCTTTGCAAGTTACATACCGAAGGAATATGGCGGATATGGTATGTCTTTTAGTTTTCTGGTTAATGTGATCGAGGAATTATCAAAGGCATGCCCAAGCACTGCACTTGTTTTGGATGGAGCATTGACTCTCTTTGCCGAGCCGGTATTAATGTTTGGCTCAGAAGACTTAAAGAAGCGATACCTTCCAAGAGTTGTGAATGGTGAAATAGGTGGCCTTGCACTAACTGAACCCGGGGCAGGTAGCGACGCTGCTGCCATAAAAACAACGGCCAAAAAGGAAGGGTCTGAATATATTATTAATGGATCAAAGATATTCATTAGCAATGGAAGGCTTGCGAAGTTCTATGTTGTTGATGTTGTAACAGACTCATCAAAAAAACACAAGGGAATTTCCACTTTTGTTGTTGATGCAGAGACTCCGGGTCTTAAAATAAGCAGGGATATTCACAAACTGGGTATAAGGGGTTCAAGCACAGTAGAACTTGTTTTTGAAAATGTCAGGGTCCCGGAAGAGAATATTGTTGGGGAGCTCAACGAAGGATTCAGGGTTGTAATGGAAACTCTGGATGCTGGAAGAATTGGAATAGCAGCACAGGCTCTTGGTATCGCAGAAGGAGCCTTTGACGAAGCCGTAAAATATGCAGCTCAAAGAAAACAGTTTGGAAAGTCCATAACGGACTTCGAGGGCATTCAATTCATGATGGCAGATATGGCAACCAAGATAGAAGCCTCAAGACTTCTGGTCTATGAAGCTGCTGGCAAATGGGATCGTCATGAGGATTGCATCAAAATATCTTCTATGGCAAAGCTCTTTGCTTCAGATGCAGCAATGGATATTACTACGGAAAGTTTGCAGCTATTCGGAGGATATGGCTATACGACAGACATGGACGCAGAAAGACATATGAGAGACGCTAAAATTACTCAGATATACGAGGGTACGAATCAGATACAGAGGGTAATCATAGCAAGGAAGGTATTGGAGGAACTTGGAATTTGAATATACGCATAGGATGTTCCGGCTGGTCATATCCGGAATGGTCTGGAACATTCTATCCTAAATCCACCAGGCCATCTTTACGTTACTATTCATCTTTTTTTAACACAGTTGAGGTCAATAGCACCTTTTATAAAGTACCGCAACGGGAGAATGTGGAATCATGGTTGAAGCAAATTCCAAAAACTTCGGATTTTACATTCAGTGTCAAAGCACCAGCTGAATTTACCCATCCATTTAAATCGGATGATATTAAGAAAAGACTGGACATTTTCAGCCTTTTTGAAGAAAGTGTTCTCAAGCCAATAAAAAATTCCGGCAGAATGGGCACGACTATGTTTGGGTTGCCTCCGTGGGTTGGAAAGGATAATTTTGAGTCAGAACTTAAATTAATCAGGGAGGTCACACAAGGATGGATGAATCCATTCGTGGAGCCAAGGAACAGGTCATTATTCTCCGGAAATCAATTCTTCAATTCATGTACTAAATTTGATCTGGGAACGATAACCGTGGACAGCCCCGATCATCAATTATCAGATATATTTGATTCGGCTAATAGGTCATATGTGCGTTTTCATGGAAGGAACAGAAAGAAGTGGAGTGAAAAAGGAGCTGGAATGGAAAAGTATGATTATAAATATTCTGATGAGGAACTGGAACATTTTGCAAATATCCTTAAAACAAAAGAAGATTCCAATATTATGGTCTATTTCAATAATCATCCCTGGGGGAACGCACCGGTGAATGCAATTAATCTTGGTCATTTGCTGGGCATTAAAATTAAGACATACCAAAGTATGCTGTGATAGGTGGTATCGATGGATTTCGCAAGAGGAACGAAGCTTACGATCAAATATAATGGAAACGTAATGGAAGTAACTTATATTTCAAGGGATGAAGATTATTTAACAGTGAAATTACAAAATGGATATAATATAACAATTCCAGAAAACAAAATTGATGTTTTGAAATCAAGTGAACCACAGACTGTAAAAAAGAAGAGGATTACCTTAAAACACGGAAATGGAACACCAATATCTTTAATTACAACAGGGGGAACAATCGTGAGCGCAATAGATTATGAAACAGGCGCTGTACATCCTTCAACCGATATTCGTAAGATAATAGATCGTTATCCATATATGGAAGAAAAATACACCATAGCGGTAAGAGAGTTTGATAATATTTTAAGTGAAAACATGCAGCCCGAGATGTGGATAAAGCTCGCAGGAGTTGTAAAGGAAGAACTGGGGAAATCGCATGGGGTAGTGGTATCTCATGGAACTGACACAATGTCATATACGGCATCAGCACTTGCATTTATGTTCGAAAGCCTGACAGGCCCTGTAATCATGGTGGGTTCACAGAGAAGTTCTGACAGGCCCAGCAGTGATTCATTCGGAAACATGGAGGGTGCCATGGCCTTTTCTTCAACTAATGTTGGGGAAATTTGTATTTCAATGCACTCCGGAACCTCTGACAATAGTATAAGTCTGCACAGAGGCACAAGAACAAGGAAGATGCATTCTACCAGGAGGGACGCGTTCAGAACGGTTTCTGGAAAACCTATTGCAGAGTTTAAGAATAAAAATGTTGAATTCTTATCTGAATATAAGGAAAAATCAGATAAAATATCCCTTTCAGACAAAATTGAAAAAGCGGTTTCAATGGTCTACTTTCACCCGGGATTATCAGGTCAGGATCTGGAAAAGCTCAGCGAAGGGAAGCGGGCCATTATAATTATGGGAACAGGTCTTGGACACATATCACAATCGTTATTTCCATCTGTGAGGAAAATAGTTAGCATGGGAACAAAGGTGGTAATGACGACCCAGTGTATGGCTGGTAGAGTGAATTTAAACGTTTATTCCACAGGAAGAGAACTTAAAAAAATCGGAGTTGTTTCAGCCGGGAATATGCTTCCCGAGGTTGCTTTAACAAAGGCCATGTATCTTTTGGGGAATCATCCCGATGAAGACTTTGAATCAATGATGAATATGAACATGAGGGGAGAAATAATGGAAAGAGAATTTTTAGGTGATTGCTATTAATGCCAAAGATAAGAAAATAAAAATAGGGCTTGAAATTCACCTGCAGCTATCCACAGGAAAATTGTTCTGTAAATGCCCTGATATGAATAATTCAGGAATTAAGGGAAAATTCTCCAGAAAATTATTTCCAACAGAAAATGAATCAGGGGATGTTGACGTAGCAGCATTGCAGGAAGAGAGAAAGAATGTTATCTATGAATATGAGGTATCAGATAACAGTTGTCTTGTTGAAGCAGATGAGGAACCGCCACACGAGATCAATGTGGATGCTCTTGATACGGCACTCCAGATTGCTTTTTCATTTAACTCAGAAGTTTTGAATGCGGTATCGGTAATGAGAAAAGTTGTTGTAGATGGATCAAACACGTCCGGTTTCCAGAGAACGGCAGTTGCCGCTACGGGGGGTTATGTTACAATTAATGAAAAGAAAGTTGGTCTGACCACAATCTGCATTGAAGAAGATTCAGCAAGAAGAGTCGAATCAGGGAATGATCATACTGTATTTTCTCTTGACAGACTTGGTATTCCGCTGGTAGAAATATCCACCGCACCTGATATTGAAACATTTCAGGAAGCCGTAGATGTTGCCAGGGAAATAGGTATGAGAGCCATGCTAACCGGTAATATAAGACGGGACAGTGATGCGATCAGGCAGGATGTCAATTTCTCAATGGGCTATGGCCGCGTTGAAATAAAGGGTATTTCAAAACTGTCGCTGATCTCGGAAGCACTTATTGCTGAAGAAAACAGGCAGAAATTCCTATCGGAAGCCATAGGAATCCTTTTAGAAAGAGGGGGATTCGATGGAACAGTTCTTATTGATTACACAGAGAAAATAGCGAAATCAGAATCTAAAATTATTCAGAAAGGAATTGCAGCTGGCAATAGAATTTTTGCAGGGAAACTGGAAAATCTGGGAGGAATTTTGAAATCGGGAAATTACAGGATAGGCAAGGAACTAGCCGACGCATTAAAGTTATTCTCAATTGGAGGTTTTATCCATTCAGATGAACTTCCCGGGTATGGCATAACTCAGGATGAGGTTAATGAAATTAAAAAATTTCTTAAATCTCGGGAAAATGATGCAATTATATTGATATCAATTCCAGAATCAAAGAAAGACATAGCTCAGGACGCAATCAATAAGAGGGTTGAGAAGCTTTCATCCCTTGATTTTTCTGAAACAAGAGCTGCCAACGAGGATGGGACATCCAGATTTCTTAGACCCATATCAGGGTCAGGAAGAATGTATCCGGAAACTGATATTCCCACCATAAAAATTAAAAATAGCAGAATGGTCGAGTTAAATTCAGCTGCTCCAAAATCGTTTGATCAGGCACTTTCATCTTTTACTGATGAGTGGGAAATATCAAGGCAGGAAGCTGAGATAATATTGGCAACCGGAAGAAAAAAAGAATTCATTGAACTCGCTAAATTATGGGGAAAACCAAGGGAGATGTCAAGGATGATCCTGCAGTCAATACCGGAAATTGAAAGGAAATACAGAAAAAAACTTGAATACAGTGATCTCAAAACTCTGGTCGAAAAGATAGCAACAAAAAATTACGGGAGAATTTCTCTGGAGATGGCCATAGATCAATGTATTTCAGGAAAGAGTATAGAAAAGGTAGTAATTTCAGATGATATCCGGCCACTGGATAGAAACGAATTGAAAATTATAGTTGAACGAATACGAAAAAGTGGAGACATTAGAAAGGAAAACATAATTGCAAAGGTGAAGAATGAAACCAATAGACCTGTAGATCCAAAGATAGTAATGGAAATATATCAAAACTCATAAAATAAGGTTCTTCATATATTCTCTTGCCTAATGTACAGGTGACTTTATTTTTGATGAGGGTTTATGTCATTCAGAATATATTCTCACTGGCAGCCTGCCTCAAGTATTGAGATTATGAGGAATTACCATGGCTATTTAATATTTTTATGTTCATAGCTTTTGCAAAAGAAGGTTAACCTTTGCTGTTTCGTAAATGCCATATACATTGTTATTCTGAACCCACCTTACTCAATCCACAGACCTTTTATATCAACTAACGGTTCGAATTATTAGAGGTTGTTAAATATTGGAAAGGCAATAATTTCTTAGTTTTCTCTGCTATTCTAAAAAATTATTAAATATCTTCTTAGCATACTCGTTTAATGTTGCTATATGGATACATCCCGCTCTTCATTACCTTCATTTTGATGGCAATAGGGATGTTTTTGATATTCACACTGCTTCCTACTCTGTCTGAGTCCAGAGCAAATCGCGGGAAAAAATTATCCTTTAAACCATCAGATATCATTAAAAATCTCTCGAGAGAATCATCTCCTGTCAGTGATTCCAGTTATACTGAAACATATGAATCTGGTGAGGTTTCAAGAGGCTCCTATAATTCATTCGTTCGGGTGCAGTATTATTTCATTATCCTTCTGTTTATATTGTTTGATGTGGATATGGCCCTTCTTGTTCCATGGGCATTTGATTTCAAGAATCTGGGAGTATACCCTTTCATAGAAACTATTATCTTTATATTGATGCCTATGTTCGCTGTTTTTTATGGTTATAAAAAAGGATACATGAGGTGGATAAAATGAAAACTGGAGACACCGGCATTCTGACCACTACCATGGAAAAAGCCATGGAGTGGGGGAGAAGCAATTCTATCTGGCCACTAACATTTGGTCTGGCATGCTGTGCCATAGAAATGATGGCTGTTCAAGCTTCAAAAGCAGATGTTTCAAGATTTGGGAGTGAGGTTTTTAGAAATTCCCCAAGGCAATCCGACCTGATGATTGTATCTGGCACAGTGACAAAAAAAATGGCTCCCAGAGTAAGGAGACTTTACGATGAAATGCCTTATCCCAAATATGTCATAGCAATGGGAGTATGTGTTATTCAGGGTGGGCCGTATAATCAGGGTTATTCTGTTGTTTTAGGGGTTGATCGGGTTATTCCGGTTGATGTATATGTTCCTGGATGTCCGCCAACTCCAGAAGCTCTAATCAATGGTCTTATCACTCTCCAGAAGAAGATAAGGGGAGAAACAGACAGGTGAGATTATGGTTGAAATAGTTGAAGAACCTGCCGGAAAAGATAAGAGAAAAATATTCAGAGTAAAAAAAGAGGACCTCTTACCTGCTATGAAATCATTTTATGATCAGAGGTATGACCATCTGTCACTTATTACAGGTATAGACAGGAGAGATAAAATTGAGGTTGTATATCATCTCTATTCTTTCCAGAAGAATGAGTATATCGTCGTTAAGACAGAAACTCTAAACGATACAGTTCCCAGTGTAACTTCAATCTGGCAAAGCGCAGACTGGGACGAGAGAGAACAGTATGATATGCTTGGTATAACATTTGAAGGGCACCCTGATTTAAGGAGAATTCTTCTACCGGAAGGATGGTCCGGCTACCCACTGAGAAAGAATTACGACTTGAGTAAGGTTCA
>JAKBRR010000007.1 GCA_021845325.1 Thermoplasmata archaeon | reverse complement strand
ACATAGAACAAGCCCTAAGACAAAATAGTTTTTGGAGATGGTTGTGAAATGAGTAATACAAAAAAGGAATATGGAGTTATATGTAAAATATGGTTTGGTAAAGAGACATGGGTATTCAGTAAACATGACGTGCTTCCACATGGTGAAAGCGATTACTTGGATCTGATGCGTACGGGAGAATGGCCTAACGTGATGGGTCATGATGACCTATGGATATGGGGTACACCAACCAATTACATGAAGGGTGGAAGAACAAAACTGTTACTTTATGATAAATTTCAAGAAGCAATTACTGTGATTACCAATGTAATTCCTAATGAAATGAAGGAAAACTACGAAGGATGTGAAGACTCAGATTATTGCTTTCCTTTTAGAAACGTGATGGATGAAAGTACCTTAGATATATTAAAAACCCCTATTGATTTGAAAATAATAAGAAATATACCTGGTGTTCCAAGTTTTAAAAATTTCAGAATTCATAGAAAGGATAGAAGTCCATACCGGGTTATATCAAAGGAACAATTTGATTTTTTGATTAATGCATCAAAAGAGGTAGAAAAGTAAAGAGGTCAAAAGAGCATGGTAAAGATTGATTTGCAGTGTGAAACTGGAATGAATGAGGGGAACGTGCTCGGACTAATTGGAAAAAGTGGAGAAGGTGTTAGGGGAAGAAAAGAAATTTGCACGCATAAGAGAAATCGAAATGATTAAATAGTGTTGAAATAATGATGAATATGTATAATAGATCGGGTGGTCTTGTGAAATATGCAGTGTTGGTGTATGAGGGTAATATAGATTTAGAAAAAGTGAAGAAAGAAAATATAGAGATAATGAAGAGTGAGTTACCAATACCCGTAAATGGTCTTACCGGTACTGGTTATAGTATTAATATCCATGAAAGAATAAAATTATTTGATTACCTTAGAGAGAAAAAGATGGGAGAAATTGACATTGATGAACTAGCGGAGAGTACAGTTGATTATATGCTCCCTAATGCTTCAAAACAGGAAAAAGAAAAAGCTAAAGAGAATTATTTCAATATCATAAAGACAAAAAAAATGGAAGCTTACATAATCTCTTTACCTGCTACACCTGAGCATTCAGATCCTAATATAATCATTACGAGTAACAAAAGTGTTTTTACTGTCTTGAATTATTTAAACATAAAACAAAACATGACATTCAATCTTTTTTCTCAAATAAAAATAAATATAGATGACTTTCTTCTATGGGTGTGCTGGAAGGCAAAGAAATCTAAACCTTTTAGAGGGATTTTAATCAGGAATATCGTCAAAGATGAAACAGAAGATTCAGCCTATGCCGCGAGAACACAAACCGAAAAAGGAGGAAATGGTGTTTTAAGTTCCTCAGACTTTCAATACAGAATCGGAAGAGGCTTTCCACTAAGGTCACTTGTTTTTAGCATAATCGAACAAGATATCGGCGCTAAATTAGAAATAGGAATATTTATGGAAGATTTAGATGGACCTCTTATGACGGTATCGAACTTCAATGCTTACAAGGATCTTAGGGACAAACTCACAACAACAAATAATTATGATGTTAGCCTTGATATCCACAAAAAAAGCTTAGCGATTGATGCAATTTATAAGCTAGTAGATGAGTATGGAAATGATTCTAAAACCTGGCAAAGTGAAAAGCAAAGCTTCATATTAGAACAACAGGAAGAAGCAGAAAAAACCAGACAGAGATAATAAGAATAAAAAATAGAACCTCCAATCTAAACTTATTTATAATGTTTAAGGATGTTATCACAAGATAAAAAATGATGAAGATTGATTATACCCAATATATTGTTTTAGTAAAACCTAACTCCTTAGTCAAAAAAGAAAATTATAAATTAATCCCTTTAAGAGAAGTTACCTTACTTTTCATCCCTGAAAGTGAATTTAAAAGTCTTGACATAGACGATAAACCGTTGACATTCAACTGGCAGGTTATGAAACCAGTCCTAACGAAGCTACTAGACGAAGATTGGGATTATACAATTGAAAATGATGCAGACGAAGACGAACTTAACAGGATAAATCAAGAGGTAGACGATCCATTCAAGAGGTTAGATGTAATAAAGGGATATTTTGATCAAAAATACCGGTGGCCAGATGGAATACCAGATCCAATGTTGCATACTAAGTTACTCATCACCCCTCCTGAAGGCGATTATCCCGTAGTAATTTACTATGGAGAAATGGTGAGTTTTCAAAATAACGCTGATGCTAATTTAATGCGTCTATTTGAGACTATTTGGAATGAATTTATAAAATTGAAAATAAATGGAAGAAATGGGGAATGACTTGAATTGACCTTTTCATCCTATATGATTTTTAGTATAGTCACAACCATTTTCCTTGTGTTTATTGGGTTATTGCAGATTTTTGAGAAGAGATTGATCAAAAATCGATTTTTCAAGAAATTCTATCTACAAACATATTATGATCTTATAGAAATTTATATTTTTTCCGATTTATCAATTGACAAGGCGGGATGCAGTAACGTGGTCATTGAAACTGAAAAGGTAGATGCGAACTCTAAATATCAATACAAATTTCCTTTTAAACTATGTTTGCCAAACCATAGCCTTCTGAAAAGAGAAATCGAAAAGTTAACCATTAAGTTCAAATCTCTGAAAAAAATTAGTGTGACTATATACGAAGAGGGTGGGGAAAACTTAGGTGATAGCATAACGTTAGATGGAGATTCGTTAAAAAAAGGATGTCAAGGTAAATATTCTTTACTAATTTTGTCTCGCCAAATGGGTTTAGAAATAGATATTTATATCGAGACAACGTTTTATAAAAAGTCAGGGAAGTCGCCTGGTCTAATAGAATCTAAAACAATAATAAATGGAATAAAGGCAGATTCTTTCAAGACTAGGGTATAATCGATTACATTATCATCTCGCTTAACTTGATTCTACGGTAGTTGTATACCCTCTCGCATCTCCTTTGCATTCTCATCCGCTATCCTGGATATCACATAATTGAACTTTTTCTCCATCTTTTCCCCAAGCCAGTCTGCAAGGCCCAAGTCTTCCCCAACTATTTCCTGCATGCTGTCAACATTCTCAAGCATCTTTCCAACCTGGTCCACTGCTTTGACTAAAGAGATTTGGTGAGTTTCCTAGGTCTACTGATATACCAGAATCCACATATTCCTATAATGATCCCTAAAAGAAATGATACTTCATGTAACTGGTAGCCTACGTCTAAATGTTCATTAAAAAAATAAATTTTGCTGAGCCATAGCTGAAATATAATCCACACGAAAATAATAGCACTAATGAGAGCTGCTGCAAAGCCAATCCAATTTTCATTAAGCCTTTGTTTTAAAGAATTAACTGATACCCGGAAATAACCCAATGGACTCATCAAAGAAATTATAAACACCATCCCATATAGTGCGTATACTACTCCCGACTGGCCATACCCCGGAGATTTTGGAAACAATATTACCCAATATATCCCAGAAATGATTGCTATCAAGAACATTGAAACCGTCAAGAATCTTGACATTTTCAGTTTCCATACATCAGAAAATCTGTAGCTTGCAACCAAATAAAAAAAGAATAACATTATGAATAGTTCAATGTTTACATATCCGTCATAAACAAACATATACGTAAAGATAGACCAAGGTCTAGTAGAACTCAGATAAAGATATTTTACATTGGGAACATAGATACTTACAATGAAAAAAACGGCAGATACCAATAATATTGGATAATAATCTCTCAATAATAAAGCAAAATATTTTTTAGTTTGATTGCGTAAATCATTCAATAACTCATGCCCATTTAAATCCGCTTTTCATCCTCTCTTAAGCAACGGTAGTGGATTCTGTTACTTATCTATTTGTTTATTTACTAATTCTTAAATCTCCACCAGTAGCCGCAATCCCACTGATTGCTCTTTCCTAGTTGCTTCAATGTTGTTGGCCGGTTGTGTTCGGTCACAAGATCAGGCTGGCCATAAATGTCAATCATCTCAGGATCTATCATGGATAAACTGAGAAGGTAACTTCCCTTGTGTTCATCCAACATATCCTTGAGACCCCTGAACTAAACCATTGTAAAACTGTACGAGTATATCTCGCTGCCCTTCAAGTAGGGAGGATCAATATAAAGAAAGACTCTTATCGTATTGTACTTTAATAGGGTCTTCTTGAAATCTATATTTTCTATAATCCATTTCTTTAGGAATGCAAACCTTTCAATCTTCAGGAGCAGCAAATCTAAGTTTCACCTCTATGGCCAAGTAAATCCTCCGCTGATCATCCAATTTTCAAGCTGATTTCTTCATGTAAATGTGGTCAAAATTACTTTTTTCATGACTTTAAATTACCTTAATTTTTGAGCCTTTTCTATTAAAATCCACCTAAAAATATGGAGGTGAACTGTAATATTTCTTTACCCCACTTTTATGCGAACCTGAAGAATTTATATCTATTTTTAGATTAGCCTTGAAAACTAAACACTTAATTGTGCTTGATGATAGCAAAATTCCGATTAGAGTTGAACTAGGGAAAATTGAGAATTAAGCTTTAAGAAATTTCCTTTAATTGAGGAAAAACCCCTAAATGCAGTTTTCAGTCTAAAAACCACCAGACTTTCTTAAAAGACACCAGCAGACTCTTTGCAGATCAATATGAGTTTCCACTTCTTCAGGTATATTTTCATCGTTTACGTTTGAATTTAAGATTTCCCGTGCCTTTGATAGAAGATTTCCATCCTGCATTGCTTTATGTAAGGTTGTTACAACAATTTGCTTCGCTCGTTCAACGTTGAATCTTCTTGAGAGCTTTATCCCTTCTGGTCCACTTTTCTGTAACGCTTCATATATTTCTCTTTCCTGTTTGTTGGAACTTGCTTTTCTACCCTGTAAGATCTCTTTCTTTGATTTTTCTCCTTCGATCTTTTGTTTCAGGGTTTCTTTTAAATTTTTAAATTTATCCATTAATTCATCGTAATCAATAACTTCCCCAATATTGTCATATTCTCCCTCCAGTAATATCTTAATAATTTCATTTGGATTGCTTATTGATTCCTTGCTACCATCGTAGTATTTCAACACCCAGTAATAAGATTCTCCAGCCCTGAACAAAATGAACAGTCCTTCTCTTTCTGAATTCTTATAAGCTCCAATTCCGTATGGTAAGTCCTCCAGCCACTTTTCTCCCTTACTGTTGATGATTGAAGCCAGTGTTTCTATTGGGTCCTTTGTAAACTGTTCAACCTTTTCCATGAGGACATCAAGGATCCCGGGATCGTTCCGTGCTATGGCTTCCTGTATACCAAAATCCCTTGGAGATGCATCTTCCCCCAGTGTTGTAGAATCTATACCAACAGTGTTACTTATAAGATCGATTCTACTGTACAATTTTTTCATCACACTCAGGAAATGTGCCAGGCTTTTTGGATCTTCCTCATCACCATTAACAGGGAGAATGTTAACAAGATAAACCTCCTTATGCGTTGAGCCAATTCTATCTATCCTACCAGCTCTTTGAATTAATACAACGGGATTCCATGGAAAATCGTAGTTTACAACATACTGTGCATTTTGCAGGTTTTGGCTCTCACTCAGTACATCGGTGCTGACTATATAACCTCCGTTCTTCATGAAATCCTTTATTACACTCGTTTTATCCTTATTATTACCTTTTCTGTCAAGGCATCTTTTACCTGTTGTTAACATGACATTATCCTTCATCTCATTTTTCAGGTTTTCATATACGTATTCAGCAGTTGCTGAATACTGGGTGAAAATTATGACTCCATTATTTCCAGTAATTTCTATGTTTTTTATCTTTTCAACTGTCTGATTTAATTTTTCGTCCACTTTTGGAAGAATTGAAAGTATTGACTCTATGTCTTTGATGTCTTTTTGTGAATTGGTTACGTATCTATTTATTTCGTCTTGATCAAGTTTACATTTTTCCATTATGCTGGTGTATTTACCAGTAAAAAGATCAACTGGATCTGGAGTTGACCATTCTTCATCTTCATCATACATTTCAGTTATGTCCCCTTTCATCTTTGGTGGGATGAAATATCCTTTTTCTTCTGCGTATTTTATGGAAGTGGATATGTACGTCTTTAAGGTTTGAAGTGTCACCCTGAAAGCGTGAACACTGCTTTCTAATCTTTTAAAGAAATTTATCCTGATCACCACTTTAACCAGTGACTTTAGTGAGTCCTTCTTTTGCGACATTGCATCTGTTGATATTTGGGAGCCGTTAGGAAGCTTAAGTTTATCACCTAATCTGTCTATAGCATAATCGTAGTATACAAAATTCATTGTGTCAAATATACTGTTAATTTTTTCGTAGTCTATTTGAGTGCTGTATCTGTTCCCAGGATCATCGTCAAGTTTACGAAGAGGGAAATTTAAACCGTCCTTACTGAGTGCCTTTGCAAGTTCTCTTGATGTTCTCACTACAAATCTTCTCAATATTGGGTCCATTTCAACCGGTTTATTATTAATCCAGAATTTCTGTTGTAATGAAAAGTATCCCCTCAATGAAGGACTGATGTCGGAAATAGAGTCTTCTCTCAGATAAAGTGATAGAAGAGCGTATAGATCCATAAGACTGTTGTTTATTGGTGTGGCAGTGAGCAGGACAATCTGTTTGTTGCCTGTTGACATGAGATCACGCAGTGCGCCATACCTGTTTGATGATTGCGATCTGAAATAATGTGCCTCATCTATAAGAATAAAATCCTTATCGGCATAGTTTTTTACAGTTTCCTCAGGATGACTGGAAAGATACTCTGACGAAATAGAATCTATGTGTACATGGGTTTTGTCCATTTCATCCTTCCATGTGGTATCCATTGAGCTCTTCGGTGCTATGAGCAATGGATTCTTGCCTTCATTTATTGCCATCTGAGTTAAATTTATTCCCACTCTTGTTTTTCCAAGTCCTGTTGAATCCGCTACCACAACACCGTTATATTCTTTTAGAATCCTTGATGCCTGTATTGTTGAAAGAATCTGATGTGGGAACAGTGTTTTCATGAGGCTATTTGTATTTGCCTCATCTATCTGTGGCTTATATACTTCGTAAAGTGCCTTGGCAAGTACTTCATAAGGGCTGTGCGTGGTAACATAATTTTCAAGTAGTTTTAGAAACTCATCCTTAAAATCTATAGAATTCTCTTCTTTCCAAAGGTCCAGGAACCATTTCGTTAGATCTATTATAGCTTCCCTTTCAGTGGTGAACATATTTAGTTCCCTGTTTCCTGACAGACCACCTCCTGTAAAATTACTTGAACCTACAGTAGCAAAACCACTTACTATTTCCGTAAATGATGGATTCACACCAAGGTAAGCCTTTCCATGAAAAAACCTCCCTTTCACATTTCTTACTTCTACATTCTGACTCTTGAAAAAATTATCAGCTTCACGAAGTATGGAAAAGTAACTGTTATCATCCTCGTTCATCCTTACTTCATTCGAGAGATTTTCCTCTTCTTCTTTCTTGAATTTTTCATTCTGTTTTTCAAGGTTATTTATTAGATCCTCTTCGAATCTTATACTTTCTGATGGTTCTCTTCCTAATAGGAGTTTCAATGGCTTATTTTTTAAAACTGTCTGAATACTCCTGTATCCTTCAATGTTAAAATATGCTGAGGCTATTGCTATCTCATTAACATTCCTAACTTCTTTATTCAGAACATCGGCTAGTTTCTTTTTTGAGTTTTCTATTATATTAGTCATAGACTTCATCTCTGCTTTTTAATGGTCTATCTGCTTTTATAAGTCGATCTTCCACTAGTTCTATATACTCACTGTGAAGTTTCTCAACTAATTCTTTGCTGTCTGTAAATCCTAAAGCCTTTGCTACAACTAGATCCAGTTCAAAATGACTGCTTTCTTTCACTTCTTCATAGTAAATCTTTGGGGATCTATTTAGTAGTTTATCTTTGTTAAACTCAAACTGAATTTTGTTTAAATCCGGCACGAACATGGTTTCATAATCACTGACCTTGATATCAAGTGCACCTCCACCTAATCTTCGAGAGAGTAACTCTATTGTTAGTAGAAAGAATGTAGAGTTTAGATATGACCATACTTTATCAATTTCATTAGTTTGTAGGGTGTAAAGCCTAGCATCTACGATTATTGGCTCTTTTGAGAAGGGTATAAAAATTTTATCCATTAGTGACATCGGGACTACTATTCTTGAAGGCTTTAGATCAGGTAGTTTAAACCAAGGTTTTCTATTTTTAGTTGTTTCCAATCTATTATATCCCTTTATGGTAACATTTTTCCCTTTCACTAAAACCTCTTTCTGCTCTCCAAGAAATATGTATTTATTCGTATATCGACCAGGATTCCTAGTATTGAGACACAGTGTTGTAAGTTTAACAATCAAAAAGCCAGAGATTTGTTTTGGAGACCTCAAAAGAGGCTGTACATCGTCCTTATCAATTACGAATTTCTCTCCCCCTTCGTTCTCAATATAGATCAATTTCTGCTCCTCCAACTCTTTATCACTCTTCGCGTTAATGCCCAGTTCTTCAAACTTCTTTGGGTTAGATATATAGTCTGAATGAAATTGAGATGAAACATCTTTCATGTAAAAAAAATCATTTGCGCCAGTGGTAAAACCTCTTTTTAAACTAGCGAACTCTCTCAAAGTGTGATTTAATTTTGGATAAATTTTTTCCATGAACATTTTTGGAGCACGGAGGTAAAACCACTTTCCTGGTTTGAGCTCTTCCCTATCCATCATATTAAGGCGAATGATGTTCTTTGAAGCATAACTATTCAAATATACAAAATCGATAGTGCCTTCTTGCATGTCCTTACCATAGACAGCAATTATAGTGTTTATATCAGCACTGAAAGAACGGTTTCTCTGTCCAAAAATTGAAATAAGTCGATTTTTCAAAAACTCTTGCAATTTTGCTCCGTATGATGTTTCAAGCCACTTGTCTGAACATATAACAGATACAAATCCATTTGGTTTAAGAAGAGAGACTGCCCTTCTAAAGAAATATACATATAGATCGGATTTTTTATCTAACCCAAAATTACTTGCATAGTATTTCTTTCTCTCTGGTTTTATTAACTCCTGACGAACATAAGGGGGGTTCATAACGACGATGTCAGCTTGGCTGACCATGTAGCTTTCTATGACACCTGGATTGAGACCCAGTTTTAGAAGATTTTTACTATGAACATTTATCTTTTGTTTTAAAATTATTTTGTTTTCATGATTATGTTCGTTTGAATACTTTTCTATTAATTCTGCAAGGTATTCTTTTTCCTCTTCTACCTCGGTTTCGATATTTCTCTGATTGCTTTGTAGTTGCAAAGAATCTGATATATCAACAATCTTGAAATCTAGATTTGGTAGTGGTATGGGCACTTTTTGATCGATAATCATTGATAGCCATAGCCTTAATCTTGCAATTTCAACAGCTTCTGGCTCTATGTCAAATCCAAAAAGGTTTTTGTGAATCTCCTTCTTATATTCGTAAGCATCAGAATTCCAGCCAGCGATTGAATCTGCTTCCGTGATGATTGAAACTATTTCCTGCATCATTATAACAAGAAATCCACCTGAACCCACTGCAGGGTCCACGACTCTAACTGTCAGAAGTTTTTCCTTCAGATTTCGGATTTCATCAATTTTCTTTGTCTTCCTTAGGTTTGAAAGATAATCTTCAATACCATCAATAAAAACTGTTCTTTCAGAGTTATAACTGTCCTTTAGTTTCAGATATCTGACAAGCGCCCTTCTACAGATGAATGAAATTTCGTCTTTTGGCGTATAGAATGTGCCTTTTTGTCCCCTTTCCTTTTCTAATAACAGATTCTCAAAAATCGTGCCAATCAGTGCAGGGTCAATACTTACCTCTACTTCCATTGACGAGGTCTCATCTACAGTGAAATTGTATTTGTTGAAAAATTTTCTTGCCCTGAAAAATGTATTTTCGAGGATGTTGAATATTTCTTTTTCCTTTTCATCGGTTAAAAAATCTTCCCTCTCGAAAAGTGAACCGTTAAGAAAGGGTATACCCTCAATTTTTCCAGTGTTTAATCCACTGTAATATAAATTGCTTAACTCCCCATATCCTTCAATCGAATCGACAAAATGCCTATCGTTTTTCAGCCAGCCTTTCTTTTGAAGGAAATATAGGAACATTAATCTGCCAAGAAATTTCTGTGCAAAAGATCGTGTATTTTCAGAAAGATAAGGCTCAAGTTCCTTCAAAAAATCCTGGAATATGTCCCTGTACCCGATGAAGAACTCGTCTCTCACTTTGGTATAGGGGAAGAAATCATTATTATAGTGTTCAAAAAGAGTTACATCATCATTATCATATAACATTGATTCCAGGACTAGTTGATCCGTGTGATAAAGATGCTCAGAAAGATATAAGACTCTGGCTTCTGAATTAAAATCTATGCCAGGTAATATGCTTATATAAGTACTATTACCATCTGTTAAGATTATAACGGGACTTAGAAGATTATTCTTTTTCCATGATCTGGCAATGCTAACACATCTTCCCCTGGATAATTCGCTCGGTTTCACTTCTACTATTACGACATCTATTAATCCATTTGAAAATACCTTACTTACCTCAATAGGGTTCGTGTTAGGAGGTAGTATTTTCTGTTCTTTTATTAGATTTATCGGAAAATTTTGAACCTTTACAGGGTACCCCAAGGTTTTAAACTTTTCAATCCAGAAACTCTTATCAAATTTTTGTTCGTTCATAATAATACCTCTCCTTTCGTTGCACTTCTTATCGTAGAGCTTTTGTTTTGTAAAGTTCTATTTGTATAAGTCATATTAAACTTTACTAAGTGCGGTCTGAATATAATAACAGAGTTTTCTCCCGGCAAACACATAAAAATCACATGCGTATCCTTTTTAAGACCTTTTCTATAAGTCTGTTTTATCAACTTTAATTGAAAAAGGACTTTAATACAACGATGATAGCTAAATGGATTGTTGTTAACTCCAGAGTTTTTTTCTTCATCTATAGGATTATTTTAATTCGTTACCTAAATTGTAGAATGATAAAGTCTCAGCAATAAAGTCAAAATTTACCTTTATTCCTATATACACATGAGTGAATATCATCAGCTATACTACCCGTATGTTTTAGTATTTTTTCGTATGATGTTACAAGAGAAAATAATGTATTTAATACTTTCCAATATAATTTATATCTAGTTTTCTTAGCTCTCTTTATGATTATTCCGCGTCTTCTGCTATAAGGAAGATTATCATCAAATGAGGATTGTAGTGTGTATTTTCCATGATACTATAACATAGTTTTGACAAATCATATACTTAGACCATGTGTATAATTCATGATTTTCCACAGTATAGATCTTATCAAAGACCGTAGAAATGTCAACTATTAACGCAGTTGTTACAATCTATTCCAGGAAGGCATTAAAATATGTGACCTGAGATATACGAGGATTCCCCCTTGATCAAATTCATTTGTAAATAAGACCAAAGAATCCAATTATTCCATGAGTCTTCCTATTATTCATCTTTTCTGTACTTTTGTATCAATTCATGTTCTTACAATCAAACTTTCGATGTTAGCAGTCTCATTATTTGTGTTGATGAGATAAACAATATAATGGTGTTGATCTCAACGTAAATGTCTCATTATCTGTAACACAAGAAAGAAAGTTCGGAATCTTTTAAATTCCAATAATTTCAGGAAAATTGTTAATTAACTTCCCTAGAATTCTGTACGTGCACAACGATCCTCACAATCATTCTATTATATAGTTCCTGTCCGAATTCCAAAAATATTGTGAAATTTTTAATGTATGACTATTATCTAGCGGTTTATTGATTAGTGGACACCCCGAATCTACCATTATAATTAGAATTACTTACAGTTACCAGGTTGGGCCTGCATTTGTCTCAAATAAATATCAGTATAGGCTTTTTTATCCTGAACAAGTTTTATAAGCGTGGTTGGAATTATTACTAAGATGATCCCCGTAGCCAGATTCTCATTTGAACCAGTTGGCCAAGGACTATTTTGCACCGGAAGAATAGGTAGCTTTAATATGGTATATGATTGTGGAGAATTAAGAGGAATTACAAAGATCTCAAATGTTATAAATGAATATAAAAAAACTCTAGTTAATTCTAAAATTGATATGCTGATTTTATCGCACCTCCATTGGGATCACATTAACGGTCTCGTGGAACTTATGAAAAATACCAGAGTCAGATACGTGTTCTTGCCTTACTTGCTTCCAATTCAAAGACTTCTCTTGGCTACCAACGCAACTAACAATGCAGACCAGTCATACTACAACTTTCTTATTGATCCTGTGAATTACCTTATTGAACTAGGTGCCGAAAAAGTTGTTTTAATAGTAGGCAAAGGAGATGAGGGCGATCAAGCCAGATTTGAACCATATGATGGTGATACATCTAACCAAGAGTTCAATATCAGTGGCGATGATTTTAATGATGAGTCAATTCTCCTTCCAGAAGATGATGATCTCGCGAAGACTATCAGTGAGTATGACAGTCAATTGCTAAAAATCAAACCAAAGCTTTCATTCAAGAACGACTCTAGATTTATTTCTTTAAAAGATAGGTGGGTATTCCGGTTTTTTTCC
The DNA here is from genome assembly GCA_021845325.1 of Thermoplasmata archaeon. The sequence continues at coordinate 6,200 of JAKBRR010000007.1, read as the reverse complement.
CCGCCTACTAAAGTGAACTTAAAAAATTTTGAAAACTGCGTTAGGAAAATCTTACCAAAAACAGGAAAAATAGATAGTCATACATTAAGTATTATACTCTCTAATCGGTCCAATTTGGATAAACTCATAGGATGTTATAAAAGTACTTTCAAGAATCTTAATGACACTTCTTTGATAGTTTTTCATGGGCCAGCTAAGAAATTATCTTCGGCTTTGTGTTATTCAAGTTTATACTATACTATAACAATGGAATCCAAGTTTTACCAATGCTCATACTCGTTCAAACACAGAGGGAGAATTGGTTGGTTATTAACTGGTGATGTGGATTTCAACAAGGTGAAAAAACCGTTTCTTAAACATTTTTCTTCTTATCTTAGCAGCATGGCTTATTTGCTCATCCCACACCATGGATCAAAAGGAAATTGGAATTCAGAAATCATGAACAGTGTTACAAAACCAAGTCATTGGATTGTTTCATTTGGACTGGGCAATTATTATCGTCATCCTAACTACGACGTAATCTCTGAAATCGTCAAAAATGGTAATAAAGTCTCAATTTGCAATGAGTTTATGAGGATAGAACAACAGGTTTTTACATAATGGAACTGCAAGGCTATCTAGTGGGACCAAGAAAATGCAAGTTTTTGGTATTTGTTAAACGCCTCAAACGAATGTATTTCCTTCCATGATAGTATTGTCCACCACATGTTAAACTACCCTTTTCATAACATATTACGAATTTATCATACAATAATCAGATTAACCATTATCTATACCTATCCAAAAATAAACTTTCGTGTAATGACTGTCCTGTTTAACTCACAATATCTTTCTTTCACCACAGAATTGCATTTGGTAGGGGGAACTACAACATGCTCCATCGGTTATACAAGAATGAATGGTATTGTAAGCTGTGTCACTAGAAATATTTTGGAGCCAAAAAGGAATAACCTTTTAGCTAGTCCGAGAAATAATAACAGATTAAAAGAATATACAAGGTGATATCTAAGGTTGTTGAAGAAGTGGTTAAATTAATAAGGAACTATATGAGTGTAGAAAAGTCGGGAGAACTTTTTTCATAGAAGAAATCCTCCTATCTACAATTTAAATTTTATAAAAACGTCCAATTCGCAACATTTTTATAAAATTGGCTATTTCACAATAGTGACACTTAACAACACTTATGCTATTAGATTCCTTATAGATGTGCCATTAATGAAGTGGTGTAGGAAGACAAGAATTTTTTTTGTTGGTTTATTCAATACTGTACCAACGTATTTTATAAAGAGAGAGATTAAAGACCAATATTATGCCAGTCTCTATATGAGTGGGACTTGTTCAGTTGAGGATTTATGGAGGAAAAGCATTTGCCTATAACTTTGCAAGAACTTAAAAACATGTTGTCTGAGTTAGTACCTGAAGATAAAGAAAAGGAGATCTTCGGAGAAGTAAGTGTAGATTATGTTTTAGAAGAGGGAACTCAACCAAATCCATTTGGAACATATAGCTTAGACACTGAAAAGGAGGTCCAGAAAACAATCCTTAAAGAAATAAAAAAGAGGATTGATAGTTATAAAGATACAGATAGCATTGACTATGATTTCACTAAGGAGTTAGGACATCACCAAGTGGGAATTATTGACTCGTCAGATTGCCAAAAAAGGTTAATTGATATGATTAGTGCATCTAGTCAACCAAATAGAAAATCGTTTAGTTTAACAAAGAAGAATAAATCTGAAGTGATAGCATATATAATAACAATTACTCACAGAGATAAAACCGATTTTCCGCCGATCAAGGTTATAAAGAAACTCAATCTCGCCAACATACTTTCAAAAAATAAGAAAAAAGCTAGCGTAGGTTTAACAAAAGGTACTGTCAGAGGAATGCCTAAGGACATTGTGTTAATGTCACCGGAATCATTTGATTTAGTTTACACTGATGGGACAAATTTTGTGACAAATGAGGCTAATTTTCATTTCCTATTTAGTGGAACGGAATTTCTCAAAGCCAATATAAAAGGTAAAAGAGACAAATTAGATGATTCATTTGAAGGAGCAGATAACTTAATTTCTTTTGCAGAAAGAAATCCTAGTGTTTTAAGAGGTCTATATCATATATTAACAAAATATGATAAAATTGAAATAGATCGTGGCAAAGCTACTAATATAGAAGCGAAAATAAATCAAAAAAACGGAACCAACGTAACTATATTTTATTTTTCAGGTGAAAAAATAATTTGTAGTGAAGATAACGTCAGGTATATATATTGGCTTATTGCCAAAAAGTACGCCCTTAATATGTCAGATGAAACCATTTTTAGAACTGGATCACAGTACCCAGTTAATTAAAAATACTCATCAACGTCGTTGCTATTAATTTTTTTTCTGCTCTGTCTTACTATGAATATGAAATCATCAAGTTGAACAGTTTTCATTTCTCCAAGTGGTTTATAATTAATTCCACCTATTTTTGCTATTAAATAACCTTCTGCGTGTTCTTCTGTTTCGATCTGATACATTTTGTATCTAAATAAATATAGTAAAGGATTATAAAATGCAATCTTTAACTCAAATGAAACTAGGTAGAAGAATAAAAGTATAAATAACAAAATTATCAAACCTGTTAAACCTCTAAAAAAAAGGAGAGCGGGTATGGATGTAATATAAGTCAAAACATACGCCATTATAGCCGATGTTGAATCTTTTGCTTCCTTTATTTTAAGATTTTTAACATTTCTTGACTTGGTGTTAGTTGATGCGTTTAGTAATACCTTCCAATAAAAAAGTGTCAAAATTGAAATGAACATCATTGCTAAAGCATAACACGTGTATTCTGAGTTAAAGTACATCATATAAACTAAAACGAACAATGGAAACAAATTTCCAATATATATCATAACGCGGCTCGTTATATGAAGAAAACTATCTCTAACATTCATACTATGTCACTTATGTTAATATTATATCAACATAATTCAAATCATTCAAATGTAATATTTATATTTACTCTTTATACCATTTGTAGTGCGAATGTATAACTTCTGACAAGTTAAAAAAAATATTTGTATTCATTATTCTTCTTCGTTATCGTCTCTTTCTTGTGCTTTCTCTAAGTCTTCTTCTGTCAAAAGCATCCACTCGGCAAACATATCTCTACTTTTAACGACTGATCTTGTGTAAGCGTATGCATAATATGGAAGTAGAAGGGTTTTAACGACATATCTTTTCATAGTAATATCAGGGATCAAAGCAGCTGTTAGATCTACCTTGCTAGGTTGAGTTAGAAATAACGGCATCACAAAAGCATATGCATTATGGTAACGTTGAGGTAATACCGTACCTTCCTTCCTCTTAAGTTGAATTTCACCATATATTGCCCTGAAGATTAAGTGTTCATTGAATTCTAGAAGATAATTTTTGAAAACACTTTCTAAACGTTCTTTATTGGAACTATCTTTGAGAATGTGGCTTATATTCTGTTGCTCAAAATATATTGCCCAATCTGAATTAAATTCTGGAAATGAATATTCAATTTCATATTTCTTTGGGTCGTTGCCAAAAGGTACATCCCCAGTCTGAGTTTTATGGTAAGCCCAATATGGATTGGATCCCTTCGTATTTTTTCGATACACTATCCAAATAGGGTCAGATGTTATATTAAGAAGTTTTCCAGCTCTCCAAAATGCCATATTTTGATTTTTGTCTTCGAAAACTTTTGATTGTTCCTTGGCCATTTCAAAATTTGTTCTAAGATAAAGTTCTAATACTTTCTTGTTCTTTCCCCAAGGTTCTTTTTTCGCAATATTACTTACATCATCCAAATAAGATGGATAGGGATGAGTAGCAAAATTCCATAAGGGTACATCTTGATGGGAAAAGGAGGTTTTTTTGCTTGTATTCATGGTTTAGTTACGAACTAACAACTATAATAACTTTTTCAAGCATTTCTAAAACGTGTCCAAGTACATTATTTATACAATATAGAATATGCTAGAAAGTTAAGACTATGCTCAAGAATGGAATTTATGAACAACTGATTAACACTCTGATTAAAAGGGAATTAGATGCTGCTTCAACTGATAATTTAATCGAAAAATCTTCCATAGGAAGTGACGAATCTTCTAAACTACTTACATCATACCTAAGGGAAATAATAAAAGAATCTCTTGAAGGAGAAATAACAAATGGAAAAGGAATTAGAGGCCAAATAGAAATAGTAAATAAAATTTTGAACGCATTGGAAAAAAGCGAAGACTTCAATCCATATCTTCCTGATGATAATGAAAAAAGTATTGAAAAGCTATTAGCAATCGTTGATAAGAGAGAAGATCAGAGCTTAGGAAATAAGGCCATTAATGCGGAAAGACCAATAACATCCATATCACAAAGTTCTCTATTTACAGGAGCACAAAGAGAACCCAGTATGTATTCCGAATTGAAGAAGGAAATATTATCATCGGATAGAATAGACATTTTAGTTTCATTCATAAAGTGGAGCGGTATAAGATTAATAATTGAAGAATTAAGAGAATTCTTTCAGAAAAAGGGAAACCTGAGGATTATAACTACAACATACATGGGTGCTACAGATCTAAAATCAATTGAAGAGTTGAGTAAACTTAAAAATCAGGATGATGAAAGTCCAGAAATTAAGATTTCCTATGACACAAAGCGTACAAGATTGCATGCAAAAACATACATATTTCATCGAAACACGGGTTTTTCAACTGCATATATCGGGTCATCAAATCTTTCAAATGCTGCAATATCAAGTGGACTCGAATGGAATGTGAAAATCACTGAGAAAGACATGGATGAAACTATGAATAAAGTTAAAGCAACTTTTCAAAGTTACTGGGATTCTGATGACTTTGAACTTTACTCAAATGAGAAAAAAGCAAAACTGATTTCAGCCATTAATTTAGAACGGAATGTTGGAAAGGAGAATAGAGGAAGATTCATCGCAGAAATACATCCCTTTGCCTATCAGCAAGATATCCTTGACAAACTGGAAGCAGAAAGAGCAGTTCATGGTAGATACCGAAACCTCATAGTTGCTGCAACTGGAACAGGAAAGACTGTGATTTCTGCGCTAGATTACAAAAGATATAAGAATCAGAATCCTGGAAAGGCTAATCGCCTCCTTTTTGTTTCACACAGAAAGGAGATTTTAGAACAGGCAATGGAATGTTTCAGAAGTGTTCTAAAGGATCAAAACTTTGGTGAATTGGGTGTGGGAGACAATATTCCAAGTAGTCTTGAACACATTTTCATGTCCATTCAGTTGTTTAATTCAAGAGAGATGATAAGTAAAACGACAAGCGATTATTATGATTTCATTATTATAGATGAATTCCATCATGCCGCAGCTCCAAGTTATCAACAACTGCTTAGCTATTATGAACCTAAGATATTAGTTGGCCTTACAGCAACTCCAGAAAGGATGGACGGACAGGATATTCTAGCTTATTTTGATAATCACATTTCTGCTGAAATCAGACTTCCTGAAGCCATTGATAGAAAATTGCTTTCACCATTCCAGTATTTTGGGATAACTGATAACATAGATCTCAAAAATGTAAAATGGATCAAAGGAGGATATGATAAAACTCAACTAAGTCAAATATACAGTGATGGAAACAAATCCTCTACCGAAAGAGTGAGCTACATTGTAGATGCACTCACAAAATATGTAGATGATATAAAAAATGTGAAAGGCGTAGGTTTTTGTGTATCAAAATTACACTGCAGATTTATGGCTGAACAATTCAATTCTTACGGAATTAAGTCCGCCTATATTGACAGTGATTCTTCGAATGAAGAAAGAGAAAACGCTGGAAAGATGCTTAGTGAAGGTGAGATTAAATTCGTGTTTGTTGTTGATATATACAACGAAGGTGTGGACATTCCCCAAATAAACACAATCATGTTTCTTCGACCGACGGAAAGTCTTACAGTTTTCTTGCAACAACTTGGGAGAGGCTTAAGGATTTCTGATGAAAAAGAATGTTTGACAGTTCTAGATTTTGTTGGGCAGGCAAATAGAAGTTACAATTTTAGGGAGAAATTTACTGCATTGCTTTCGAGAAGCTCAAGAGGATTAGAAAGAGAAATCACTGAAGGGTTCCCTGATATGCCAAAGGGATGTTATATCCAGCTAGAGAGAAGAGCACAGGAGTTCATTTTAGAAAACATAAG
>JAKBRR010000248.1 GCA_021845325.1 Thermoplasmata archaeon | reverse complement strand
AATCATCCATTTTCGCTCTTTCCATAAATATCATGAGATCAGCATCTATTTCATGCAATCCACTCATGATACTTCATGAGCTAAAAAGGTAAAATAGATATCGCATTATTCCGGATCAGCGCGGAGGTTGCCGAGCCAGGTTAAAGGCGACAGACTCAAGATCTGTTTCCGTAGGGATCCGCCGGTTCGAATCCGGCCCTCCGCATATTTATTTTAGCATAACGCCTCTACCATATTGGACATCATTTTTGTGAATCTAATAAAGCAGAGTTAACCCTCTCCTTTATTTCTTGTATGAGCGCAGCATCAAGTTTCTTATTGAAACCATACAAATCAAAAACTAAGTCATCTATCATCTCTTCATTTCGTGATATTTGCCCCATCAACCTCTGTCTCATATTACCATCTTCCGACAGTTCAAGTTCCGATTTAAGATTCAATATTTTTTTGACATAATTTGTTATTCTCTCAGCTTGTTCCTTCGTGGGAATAATTATAGGTATCAATTTCCCATCGTTTATTTGAAGAGTTCGAGTGTTTGTGATATAATTTCTAACATAAAAGGAAATATATGCAGAATTCAAAACTCCAAGTAGGAATTCGTCCTCAAGTAATTCTGAATGAAACTTTACTACGTTTTTTGAATAGACTGTCGGCTCTACGTAGAAACCTTTAAGCTTTGCACCAAAGTAATCGACCCACCCAAAACCAGGTTTAAAGAAATAATCGCTCCCCTGCCATCTGGAATTTGTCTTTTCTCCTTTTCTTAACTCATCAACGTTTTCTCTACTCCAAAAAATATATTCTGGGTTATTCACTTTCCAAATATCGCCTTCCTCATTGCCTCTAAAGTACATGACCCAAGCACAGTTTTCACATTCAATGCCTTCGTTCATTTCTAATTTGGTCAAGGATCTATATGATTTTATGTTTCTATCTTCTACTATACGGTACAGGAACCGTTTACCAAACAATGTGGGATCTTTCTTCCTTAGTTTGATCTCTTCAGCTAATTTGTAATATTCAGAAGCTACTTCTTCAGAGTATTCTGTCTTTTCCACAATACGGGAATGCTTTGAAAGAAGTTCAACAAACTTTTTCCAGACTTGGTCTCTTTCTTCTATACTTCTTGGGCGTAATCCTAAATATTTGCTGTTATTACCAGTTACCAGCCCTTGGCTTCCAACACAAAGGAGACCTAAAAGTGTAATATCGCCAGGTTTTCGCGATATAAGGTGATCCTTTATTTTCTCAGATTCTTTCATTTTTTTCTTTGCATTAGAAAGTGCACTATCGAACTTAGAATAAATACTTCCCGATATCTCCAAAATCTTTTTGTCTATTCTTTCGTAAGAGCCGATTGGTACAAAAATAGGTCTTTTTGGATAATTTTTCAGGTCATCATACTTAAGGCTAATAAATTCTAGCTTTCTTTTAGATTCTTTAGATAGATAGGCAACTAGAATCTGTTTCTGATTCGTTTCAGTTTTTTCAGCAATTATTATTGCATTAAAAACATAGGCATTCTTGAAAACATTAGGACTTAGGTCTATGATAATAGATTGATAACGCTTCTTCAGCAAATCTCTGAGGTCCAAATATGTTGAAAGTGTAAAAAACGTATTTGGAACAATGAGCCCCCAAAAGCCGCCTTTCCTGAGTAGTCTCTTATCAATAAGCCTAATGAAAAGGTAATACATATCCTTAAGTTGCCCATATTCCTCTTTCAGAATCTCAGTGTATTTTGACGAGCTGTCAAAATCTTTAGGACTAAGATATGGCGGATTCCCTATTACAATATCAAATCCACCATTTTTTCTAGAAAATACTTTAGGGAACCTTTCTGACCAATTCTCGCTCTTGGAATACCCATCAATTCCATTTGGAATTAAACTGTCACCCACTTTAATGTTGTTGGATAACGTTGGAAGTTTCTTATTTCCTTCAGCCAGCAATAATGAAACATTCAACTTGGCAATATCACATGCTCTGTCATCTTTGTCCACTCCATAGATGCAAGAAAGAAACAGTTTTTTCCTTTCTTCATAATCTAGTGCCCTTTTTTCTAGCTGTTCAGCTTGGTTAAGAATCGACCTAAATGCAGCCGTTAAAAAAGCTCCTGAGCCGCAAGCTGGGTCCAAGATCTTGATTTCATACAATTCTTTGAGAGACTTTCCTTTTATATACTCGTTGACTGTTCGTGAAACTATTTGTTCTACTACCCACGGGGGGGTGTAGTATATCCCTTCTTGCTTCTTTTTTTCAACATCTGCAACTTCTTTCAGATTTTTTCGTCCTTGAATTATATGGCCAATGAAGTTTTCATATGTCATTCCAAGTATGTCTGGTGAAATTATACTAAAATCATATGGAAGGTCATTCGCTGGAGATTTAATATCTGTAAGAATCTTATAAGTGATGCCGTCATCAAATTCAAATTCGTCTGCAAGTCCTTTTTCAAAGAGATCACTATCGTATCTTGATAAATAGTACTCAAATATTTTCTTGATTCCCTTTGTAACAGCGTGCCCCTCTATCTGAAGCGAACTCTTGTAAGCGCGTATGTACTCTTTGAGTCTTACATCTTCTATTTTCCTGTCTTCACAGTTTGTTATAAAGATTATGCGATTGAGGTACCTTTGCACCTCTTCTTCCACATAATCTTCTCCATGTTTTTCTATTAATCTGGGTTTAGATTTCTTAATCCAACTCATGCAAGAAGACCTCCAATTCATGAAAAGGTCCAAAAGTCTCTCATCTAGTGGTTTTAATTTTTGATAATTGACAATAAATTTGCTGTTTAGTAGAGAATCAGCTGCTGTTCTATCTCTTTCTATCCAAGACTGTTTGCTGAAGTAATTCAGCAATCCTAAATTTTTCCTTAACTGCCCTATATCATATCGTTCAATTTCTAAACTCAGCCAATTTCCATTTCTAGGTTCAAATTGAGAATTTAAAATTACAAACTCTCTGAAATTACAGACTATGGCGTATTGCAGTCCTTTACCATCTGCATATTGAATAGCCTGCTTGTAAAAATCGCCATTGTCAAAGACTGAGTGATTCAGAGACTTAAGCTCTACTACAAATTTCGAAATTCCATCGACACATGCAATTATATCAGCTCGCTTTCCTCCCACATGATACTCGTATCTTACTTCATCTGGGTCTTCGATATTCCAACCTAGGACATCTCTGAGAAAGGGTGAAATTAGACTTCCTCTAATTTGGGCTTCATTTGCAGCAAAGTCTTGCTCGTCCTTTTTTCTCAGATAGACATTGTAGATATCATCCAAACTAGTCATGGTCAGTTTGCCATTATAACTTAAAGGTATTATGAATGTTTTCTTTGAGCGCTCTCACCCTTTAACTATGAGTGGATTAGTATAAATTTATTTGTATAAGCGCCTTAAAAACACTGGAAAATTCTATTATTGGAGATGAAAACCTTATCACGATAACGGAATCATTAAAAACTGAGTTCAAGGAAGAGTCAAATGAGATTAGGGAAACGAAAACTTTTGCACATAGTTGTTTTTCATCTTAATTTGGAAAAGGTTTATCCAAGGGTTCTTAATTTATTTAGTATAACCTCTAGCCTTTTTTGCCATCCACCTACCCCATACAATTGAGAATAACGAATTATCCGCTCTAATTGTCTCTGATTAA
>JAKBRR010000247.1 GCA_021845325.1 Thermoplasmata archaeon | reverse complement strand
AACAGTTATTTTCGAGAATCTTTAATTTTATTTTTGATTTTATGAATCATTTTTAAAAACTAAATGATCTATTGAAAAAAGTTACGTTTCTATCAGAAATATCTCTTTTAGGATTTATCATATTCATTAATGATTTTTTATAATGACGAACAAGGAAGAGATCGATAAAATCTCTACCTAGAATCCTCATTCAATCTTTGAGGGACCATGAAGAGATATATGATTTAGAAAAACAAAGAGTAGTGATCAAATGATGTTAATAATCCCTGTAGTTAAAAATAGTTACTGAAACCTTTTAATTTAAATTTTTACACTTTTCTGGTAATCTCTATTTCGTTCCCAGTTTATTCTTGTCTTAATGCTTACAATTGTAGAAACCAGGGCAAGCGACTGAATGAACAAAGTCAAAAGATAATACTTAACTCCAAAATCTGACCTCATATATGCCGTAACTGCGATTAGAATTATATCACTAACCATAAGTAGGATCATAATTCTGTTTGAAATAGGTTCCATCTTTTGTTACCCCCACTTAAACGATACACTTCTGGATGGTGCAGTATTCCTGGTCTTAGCGTCCATGTAATTTGCACTTATCCCTATGCTAGTAACATTGTCATATAGAATTTAAATCTTCTGAATTCTTCTGATGTCATATTATCGAGCTTCCATTATCATGTCAGATTTCATTTTGACAATGAGAAATAAAGTAGCAGCTATCATTATCTATTTAACTCGTCAGTATTCTATCTAATCTTTCCGTACTTAGTTTCCTAGACTCTTTAACATTTTTCTCCAGTGATTTTCCCTCTTCTTCACTTATGATGTCCTATAGATCAAGGACATTTGTCTTATTTGTCAGCCTATAGATGAGTTCTGTAAAACTTTCGTTTTTTAATTTTAACTCTGATAATCTTAAGTATGCTTCATCCGAAATAGATATGCTTTTGCTTCCCATTTGATACACCTTACTGCACACATACACATTTGTAAAAGATATAAACTTTCTTCTGAGTCATATTCCATTCTGGAAAAAATTAAGAAAAAATAAAATTCTTCGATCAGGTTTATATGGAATAGAAAAATGAAATGATAAGTTTTCCAAAAACCAAATCCCTTCTTAGCACTCAACTTAAAAATGGATCACTTCGCAAACGGGAACGGAATTTTTAGTATTTTTAAATTATCACGTGAGACCTTGAATCTTATATTTATTCTCAGCTTTAACCACTTTAACGTATTTCACTTTTTGACACGGCTGAAAATAAAAAACCTTATAATTGAATGATCAGTATCTACGTTAGAGGATTTCTATTTTCTATCTAATTGTTTACAAGTATGGGAACAATTTAACGAATTCCTTTAAAAATTAACTCATCTTCAGCCATAAACGTCTATAAATATCCATTGTTCCACTTATTTTTCATCAATTTTCTTTAAAAATTCATAGCTCACGCTATCCATTAATGATCTTCAATGCATGTACATTGTATGCAAAACATGCAAACATGAATTTTACCCTTACCCTTCTTACAAGAGTAACCATCACATGTGAAAAGTGAAACATTCTCTTCATGATTGCATATGGATATTCCACCATGGATCTTTTTCTTGATATTCTGAGATTTCTTCTAATGGATTCAATGGACAGTTTATGATTCCTTACATTTCGATCCATTGTACCATCTATTCCCTTTGGATCATGTCCGAAGTATCCCTTATCTCTATACACTGTTATTCCTCTTTTTGAAAGATCAATTGTCGTGTCATGATCCTTTGCTGTGGACACAGCATAGGATCTTAACATGGGAACAGGTATACTGTCATCAACAATTGTATGACCCTTGTAACCGAAAAACGTTTTATTGTTCTTCTTTGTGAATGATCCATCCTTTGATCTTCTCGTTTTACCTTCTGATCTAATTTCATCATGTTTTACATGTCCAGGATCTGATGTAATGAATGTTGCATCCTGTGCTGATCCCTTCTTTACCCTTATTCCTTTCATTTCAAGCTGTCTCTGCAATTCATTCCATATGATACGATCCTTTCCTGTTTTTGATAATCTCTCACGGAATAACCATATGGTTCTTGCATCTGGATACTGATCTGGATAGTCAAGAAAGTTCATGAATGATATTCTATCCCTTATGAGTGTCTCAGCCTGTTCATCAACCATGTTGAACATGCTCTGTAAGAATAATACCTTGATCATGGTCTTTACAGGTATATTTGGCCTGCCACCATTATCTGTATCATTGTGATACAGATCATTCAACAAAGGTGTGAATGCATCCCAGTCTATGGCATTCTTTACGAATATTAATGGATCATTGATCTTCATTGTGCTGTATTTTTCTTTTATTGCATGATCAAGTAAATCACTCATACAGTATCATGCGTGTTTCATGAATAAATGTTACGGTGTTTTTTGTGGGGTTATTAGAAATCCTCGTTAATGGAAGGCAGAAACCACTTAAAAGTGATATCTATTGCAGCCGTAGTGATAGTTATTGCATCTTCAACACTGGTGGTACTGTCTCAACCTGTAACAGTGAATGATCCATTTCCTGGAGAGGGAAAATGGAGTGTTACAGAAAATAAAACATTTGATTATTATGGAATTATGTTTGCATTTCGTTCCTTAAATTACACACATATTTCTGGTATAGTAAAATCTAACTCTACCAGCTATCTAACATTTCTCATGACTCCTGGGCAGATGTTTGGATGGTTGAACGAATCTAACCGATCTATATGGGGGAACGAAGCTATCCAGGGAGTATTCAACGGAACAGTTCCAGTAGGAATCCTTACCATAGCAACTAATTTAACCCCAACTAGTTATTTAAACAATGAAAAAGGTTCAGGTAATTTACTTTTGTCGTGGAACCTCAACCCGGGAAAGAGTTACATTCTATTGTTTGTAAGCGCCCGTGAAACTAGCGAAGTACTGTCAATCGATACAGATCTTGGCTTGAGCTACACACATAGTATAATTTGAATCTAGGTGCAATATTTATAGAATGAAGAATATAGTAAATTGTTAAAAATGCTCAAGAAAGGGATTTACGAACAACTTATTAACTCTCTAATAAAGAGAGAATTAGACAGTGCTTCTACTGATAATATAATTCAAAAAGCACCAATAGGAGGCGACGAATCCTCCAAAGTTCTTACATTATATCTAAATGAGATAATAAGAGATTCATTGGATAATGAAAGAACAAGTGGTAAGGGTATTAAAGGCCAGATAGAGATAGTAAATAAAATTTTGAATGCCATAGGAAAGGGGGAAGATTACGAACCTTACTTTCAAAGTGATCATGAGAAAACTATAGAAAAGCTGATGGCGATTATTGATAGAAAAGAAAATCAAAACATCGGAAAAAAGACGGTTAATGTAGAAAGACCAAAAACCTCTATCTCACAGAGTTCCTTATTTACGGGAGCCCCAAGAGAACCTAGCATGTACTCTGAACTAAAAAAGGAAATTCTATCCTCTGACAGGATTGATATTTTAGTTTCATTCATAAAGTGGAGTGGTATTAGATTAATAATCGAAGAATTAAGAGAATTCTTTCAAAAGAAAGGAAAACTCAGAATTATAACTACAACATATATGGGTGCGACTGATCTTAAATCAATTGAAGAATTGATAAAACTTAAGAG
>JAKBRR010000246.1 GCA_021845325.1 Thermoplasmata archaeon | reverse complement strand
GGAAACGACCCTGGATGAAATCAGGAGAGTCATTTACAATTTCAGTCCTTTTGCAGTCAAAAAGAGGTTCGAAGAAGAAGATACAGATACTGATGAAAAGATAATGGGCAGTTAAACTCTGTTTTCATTAGGTGATCGTTTTTCAAAGATTTTTTATATAGTAATAAGCACTTTTAGATTTTTTCATATTTAATAATCACACAAAATTTTTATATTTTTTTGGTGTAATATAAGTATGCACTCTCGCAAGAAATTATTCTGGGTTATTGTTGTCTTAATTCTTGCAATTGTTCCCTTATCGTATCATTACTACTCTTTAAAGAACACACCCCCAATACCACAGAATAGGAAGCAGAGTTCCCAGAACAGCACGCTCACGGAGAGCCCTCTCATTGGACCAAAGCTCACTGTGAATCTTGCCGCACCGGACAATGGGGAGGTGAATATTCAGATCTTCGGAACAAAATATCTGGGTTCAACTGTATATTACCTTCTCAGTGCAACAGTGTATTCAAATGGAAACTATACTTACCTGCTCAGCAACTCCTTCTATAATCTTTCGGAGTCCTATGTGAATTCAGGATTTGGAAGGGGCAACATCGCATCCCTGACTGCCATGGCATCATATGATGATTCAAACGGTGGAAGTGCCGGATATAACAATGTTGATTTCAACCCGTACGCAGTTAACATTGTGCATATGTATGTTAAGGGAAACCTCACATTCCTGGACAGCTGGTTCAAAAATACAGGCTTCAATCCTGGAGACTATGGCATGGTCAGCTTCATAAATGTAACTTTAGATTGTGATCTTTAACTTAGCTTCTGCATTCTCGAGTTTAGAATCTACTTTATTCTTTAGTAATAGGCTGTTTCATGTTTTAATAACTGACGATTTTCATTAGCTCTCTCGGCTTTTCTTCAGCTTCCACATTTGATATGACTATGAGATTGCACGCAATGGCCTTAAGGCCCATTTCATTGTCATAATGCCTGTTGCTTGTGTACCAGATATTCTTTCCCTACAATGACCTTCTCCAAGATGGGAAATGTTTTCTCTATTACCCACCTCGGGAATATAGCGAAGCATATTCCATCCTGAGATCGATGCTGATCTTTCTGTTAACTGGCAATGTATCAGGAACAATTCAGGGTCTCACATTGGTGTCAATCACAGAAACGCAAAGTGTATTCTCAAACACATAGTAATATGTGTCAGAGGTATCTTACTCTTAGTCTGCAAGAATATAGGAGAAATTCCTTGCTTAATCCATTATGTAATGAGTTGCTCTTGAATGATGGATGTTCCCCTTGTAACAAGCCAGTCCATGATCAAAAGGGAATCAGCATCCATTGCCCCATGACATTTCCATCCATACGACCCACCCTTTGTTGTCTTTGATTATTCTGATTCAGGATTGGTACAATTTCCTCAGTACTTTTTCTCATTGCTGTTGAATACTTCCATGTGTGAATCATGAATGAATCGATGGCGGCAATGGGTTGAATGCCACCAGGAATGTGATCTCCTTGTTTATTGCACGCAAATCGAATAATCTTGCCCTTCTGGAAAGCGCCTGAAATGACGATATTTCGTGAATTCCATTCATTTCCCGGGTTCCTCATGGCATTTCAGGAATATTCCTGGTGAACTGTAGGACATGCCGGATATTTGCAACAGGATGAGAATCTTAATGACCTGTCAATCTGTGTATTTTCTCTTCCTTTCATCGGGTGAACATTTAATGAAACACTAGATACTTTATTATAACAATTGAACAATTCCAATTAAGTATCCAAAGCGATTGTGCAAGTGGGTTATTAAATCACGATTTTCAATGAATCTTTATTGCAACATAATTTTGATTCTTTTTAACTAAAATCTTTAACTAATTTGAAATAATTCAATATTGCAATAGGTATATCTCTTACGTAAGTTTTATATTAGGACACTTAGTTACCTGTTTATGGCTGATTTTAGGACGAAAATAATCGTCTCTTCTATAGCTTTGGTAATGGTATTACTTGCTTTCGCAAGTTTACCAGGAGTTAATGCTAGCTCTAGTAGCGGGCCCACTGGCGAGTTTACATTTGGAACACCAATTTCCACATCTGTTTCAAATTTGAACCCGTTAACTGCAACAAACAGTTTGGCAACAATACTTGACGGACAGATGTATGCGGATAGTCTCGGCTTTCAGTGGACAAATGGGAACGTAACTCCGTGGTTAGCTAATTCTTGGACTATAACATACAATAGCAATGGTACTGAAAATATAACGTTTAATCTCAATCCAAATGCTGATTGGGTAAACGGGACAAGCGTTGTTGGAGCTATAACTTCAAAGGATGTTAAGTTCACATTTGATGCGATAATTGCTAATTCTTCACTGGATACATATGGCATTGGTCCGTATATAAGTTCAATATATGCCCCAAACAATGAAACGGTAAGCTTCTTGTTCAAAGATCAAAGCACATTGTGGTTTGATTACATTGCCACTCAGACTATTATACCATCAGCATGGTCGATTTATGATCACGGAAATGTAAGCAGAATAGGAAGCTACTTAAATATGGGTCCATTCGGGCAAGAGATAACTGCTGGACCATTTATCCTCAAAGACATTACTGCATCTGGAGGCACGATTATAGCAAACACTCATTTCTGGATGGGAGTACCGCATATTGAAACAATTTTTGTTGAAAAGTTCTCATCCACCGCGGATGCAGATTTATCCTTGGAAGACGGTTCTATAGGGGGGTCTTTCCCATCATTAAGCGATTATGAGTCACTCAGCACATACCCTGCTATAACTAATGTCAAGCAGGTAGAACCTTGGACTTTCTATCTTTGGATGAATGACACACTAAGTCCATATAATAACGTTCACATAAGGAGAGGATTCGCCTATGCCATTAACAAGACACAGATTATGCAAAAAGCAGAAGATGGCCTAGGATCATATGGACAGGGAAACTTCTCTTTTGGTGGTTTGCCAACTGTTTTAAAATCTGACTGGGCGCCAAATTTGCATTATTACTCATTTAATGTGTCAATGGCGGAAATGGAGTTTGAAAAAGCCGGGTATCATATGAATTCAAGCACAGGGTACTTCGATAACAATACCACTAACAAACAACTCTCAGTGAACGTTATAGAGCCTCCAGTATCGGATTGGGAGGCGGCTGGCAACTTCATTGTTACAGATCTAAATGCAGCCGGAGTTTACGCTACTCTCACAAATGTGCCATTCAGTACATGGGGTTCTGATGTCTTTAGTTCAAAATTCACTAACATGACATACTTTGGCTACGTTCCGCCATTTGCTAACCCATATTTACAACTACAAATGCCATATGATTACAATGGGGCTTGGAATTTTGAGCACTTTTCGAATAAATCACTAAATGGATATTTTAATTCAACAGTCACCTCATCGCAGTCCAACATAGTGTCAAATCTATATCCAGTTCAGCAATTAATAGACTCTCAGATTCCACTCATACCAATTGGCAACGCTAACAATTACTATTCTTACAACCACAACGTGGTTCAAGGATTTATACCAAATTTGACAATGGATAGTCCACTGAACTTTATGACAATACACTCAGTGTCTAAGGTTTCTACAACCAACTACAGTCTTTACTACGAGATTGGGGGGATAGTAAGAT
>JAKBRR010000245.1 GCA_021845325.1 Thermoplasmata archaeon | reverse complement strand
GTGGTGGCGAAACGCAAAGGATCCTCATAGCGAGAGCTTTTATTGTCAAGCCTAAATATGTAGTCGTTGATGAACCAACAACAATGATTGATTTCATACATAGAGATGAGATTATAGACACTCTTAGAAATGAAGGCAATCAGTATGGTGCAACACTGATGCTAATCACTCACGATATAATGGTTGTGCCTAAAATA
Source organism: Thermoplasmata archaeon (assembly GCA_021845325.1). The sequence continues at coordinate 3,498 of JAKBRR010000245.1, read as the reverse complement.
GCACAGAAAGTGGCTGTATTGTACAGAGGTAAGATAATAGAAGTAGGAGGAACAAGAGAAATCTTGAAAAACCCACTCCATCCTTATACAACATTTCTGGCTTCAATAAAACCGGAGAAACTCATGGGAAATGCCAAATTAATGGATATATTAGAAAACTATGGTAAGAACAAGCAGAATATGGTTGTTTCAGACAAAGGATGTGCCTATGCCTCCATGTGTCCCTTGGCTGACAATAATTGTAGAACTAATGATCCACCAACTATAGAAGCGGTAAGCAATCATTACGTAAAATGTTTCAAGCCAGGGGAATTCCAATTATAAAACAGGCACTTTCTAAATCCTTAAACGTAGTCGAAAACTAGGAAAATCAACAATTTTAAAATTAAAAGTTTGATCAAACTTTCATATTTCATATAAGAGTGAAATTTTTTAAGTGCAATCACATAGTTCGGATTTATATAAATGCAATTTTAGTTAAAAAGTACCGTAGTTACCTACTTAAACACGAATTTTAAAGGGGATAAATATGTGAAGTTGTTTAAAGCTGCATTTGAAATAGATAGTTGTTGTTAAAAATGTCTATATATTAATACGGGTTAATTGTTCATGTGAGTGAAGTCAACTTACTTGATGAAAACCATGGCCATTTCAAGTTTAATAGACTATCTGTAACAAAGTTCAATGAAAATAAACTAAAAAGTATTAAAAGTCATAAACCGAAACACTGGAAAGAGACAATATTTTGCTTTATGGCATTCAATAGAGCAAAAATAAAGATTTTAAAGGAGGGTAATGCATGAAACCATTCTCCAATACGGTGAATATACCACTGTTAATAATAGCAACTGGAGTACTTGCATATTTTCTAATAGATCTTGAAACAATTGTGCGAGGAATTGCAGTTATTACCGGGCCGATATACCCACTTTATATTTCAATTGGTGTTTCAGTTCTTACAATTATGCTAATTATATCTTCTATCCTGGCAAGAATCAAGTGGGAGAGAGATCACAAAGAGGAAGAAATTTGAAAGATGAATAATGAAATGCAAATATGGTGAGTTTTTACAATCCACATCCCTAAAAAATATATTCAGTCACCAGTACTGATGTACCAGTGGTTTTATCTCTTTCGTGTAGACCTGTTCGACCACTTTCATGGTGTCATCATTAAGATCAGGCATATCCGAAGCAGTTGCATTTTCTTTTATTTGGGTCACCCTCTTTGCCCCTGTTATTACTGTAGAAACCTGCTTATGCATCAATATCCACTTCAATGCAAATTCTGTCATCGTAAAGCCAGTAGGTAGAAACTGCTTCAATTCATTTACAGTTCGGATACCAAGATTAAAATCAACTCCTGCAAAGGTTTCTCCCCTATCGAAGGCCTCACCATTCCTGTTAAACCTCCTGTGATCATCTCCTTCAAATTCTTCCGTTCCTTTGAACTTTCCAGTGAGTAATCCTGAAGCCAGCGGAACTCTTGCTATTATACCAATATTCCTCTTCTCTGCCAGTTCAAAGAAATAATCTGATGGTCTCTGCCTGAACATGTTGAATATAATCTGCACAGTTGACACTCCAGGATATTCTGAAGCCTTTATGGCTTCTTCAACCTTTTCAACACTCACACCATAATTCAGGATCAGTCCCTCTTCCTTCAATTTATCCATGGAGTTAAAAAGTTCTGGATTATAGTACACCTCCCATGGAGGACAGTGCAGTTGAAGCAATTCAATTTCTTTCAAGTTCAAATTCTTCAGGCTTCTCTCTACGAATCCTTTAATATTTTTGTAGTTGTATCCTGCAGCGATATGTGGATTTAATCTTCTTCCAGCCTTCGTGGCAACGTGAATCTGGTCTCCATATTCTTTCTTTAGTTCTCCAATAAGTCTCTCAGACCTGCCATCTCCATAAACATCTGCAGTATCAAAGAAATTTATACCACTTTCCACAGCAGCATGAAGTGTTTTCCTGGATTCATCATCGTTCACCTCTCCCCATGTTCCACCTATTGCCCAGGCCCCAAATCCTATTTCAGACACTTTAATTCCAGTTTTTCCAAGTGTTCTGTATTTCATATTTCCAACCTTCTATTAATTATAAATTGAAAAGCTCAATTGATAATTTATTACCCTATTGAGTCATCCATTTAAGATCCTCTGGTATACCCCTGTTCTGAGCTATATACTTGAAAACCAATGCGCTTGGCCTCATCTGAATTTTCTTCGTTTTAAGATCCACGCCTAGCAATCCAAATTTTAATCCAAATCCAGATGACCACTCGTAATTGTCCAGCAGAGACCAGTGAAGATACCCCCTAACATCTATGCCGTCCTTTATGGCCTTTTCAACCTGATCAAGATGAGAAGCAAGGTACCTTGGTCTCAATTCATCATTGGAATCTGCTATCCCATTTTCCGTTACTATCATGGGCATGTGATATCTTTCGTGATATTGCTTAAGAACGTGGTAAATTCCTTCCGGATAAACTTCCCATCCAAAATCGCTTACTTCTCTGTTGTCCTTGCTAAGCATGCCAGGGACAGCATTATGTCCATACCCTTTCAGTACGGTATATCCGTTTTCAGTCTTCCTCACAACATTCCTCGTATAGTAATTGACCCCTATCCAGTCAAGCTTATTTTTCAGGTCATCCCTTATCACGCTTGAATCCTCCCTGAAAGCGGGAGCATCATTTACAACCCTCACCCATGACATATCACCCTTTCTGAGTGAATCAAAGAAGGAATATCTTTCATTGTATAGGGCCATTTCAACTGCTTCTTTGTCCTTATCGCTATATGGAACAAAATCTGCATTTGCATATATGAGCCCAACTGGCTTCTTTGTGAATTTCTTCATTTCATCGTACGATCTTCCGATCGCTTCTATTATGTGTTTTTTGGACAGATTACCGGCCTCTGCTGAAGGATATGCCGGAGGAAATCCTGACTTTACATTGAAATACCCATTGCCGAAAACAACATTAGGTTCATTCATTATAGAGAACTGATCCGCAAGATCGCCAAATTTCCAGGCTACATAAGCCGCATATTTAGTAAATTCTATTACTGTCTTATGATTCAGCCATCCGTTTTTCTTGGAAGTAAGCCCGGTTTCTCTCGATAGAATTGGGTCATGTAGTTCAACAGGAATAGGCCAGTGATAGGCGTTTATTATTAGAGTCATGTTGTTATCCTTTACATTCTTGAATATATCTCTGTAATGCTCAACTGCACTGGAATTTACCACACGATCCATAGATTTTAATGTATCTTCAGTTATGTCTATACTTATTATGTCATTCCTGTCTTCCTCAGTTCTAACTTCTATCTCTGTGGCTGCCCTAGGAAAGAGCCTTGTCCACTCAAGTCCTAGTCTGAATGCATTAGCTCCGAGGTTTTTTGCAGCCATGTTGTATGTTTTATAAAGATCCCAGTAAGCTACGCCATTTTCTGGTAGATCCCCCGAAACGATTCCAGTCCTGATATTG
>JAKBRR010000244.1 GCA_021845325.1 Thermoplasmata archaeon | reverse complement strand
ATACTGCCCTCTGCCTTCCTCTGCCGGGCTTCCAACTATATACAGAGTTCCAGATTTTAACTTCTTCATTTCATCGGCAAGTGATGCTCCTACTCCAAAGGCCCACGAGCCTAATATATTGTGTCCGCATGCATGTCCAATGGGTAGGGCATCGTATTCTGCAAATACTGCAACTTTTGGTTCACCTTTCCCCACTCTGGCCAGAAATGCTGTTTTCATTCCAAGGTAGTTTTCCTCAACTTCAAATCCCCATTTCTTAAGAAAATCTATCAACTTTGCACTGCATTTAAATTCTTCACTGCCTAGCTCTGGATTTGAGTGTATAAATTTAGATAGCTCAATTACATCACCTTTGACCTTTTTTACAGATACAGGCAAGTCAATCTTTCTGCTTATAATCTGTTTTTCCTCTTCATTTGATAATTCCATATGAACACCTGTTAACTTTATTAGTTATATTATTCTATATTAGTATTTAATTTTTTTTTAAAGTTGTAAAAGTTGTAGTGGTATATATTATTTTTTTAACACTTACCATTATTTGTTCAGGGCAAACTATTGTGGCATTAAGTTTTATTGTAGTTCACACGAAATTATTTCGCAAAAACGCTTACAATTTAGCAAATTTTTACTTTTCTATTTCCTGCTTTTCCAGTATCTCTTTAATATTCTTGGGAAATTCATGTGGCTCGAGATAGAAATTGGCAATAATGTCTCTGAATGGTTTTAATGCAAGTAGGAACCATATAAGAAGGCGCAGTGGTGCGCCCCACTTAAATTTGGACACTTTGAATGATATGGTTAGATCAATGAAATCCTTTATTTTCCTATATCTCGATGGACAAACCTTATCATCATATTTTTGCAGTATGCCCTTGTGCTTTTTACTGGGTTGCCGGATAATTTAAGTTCCTTGGATGGTTAACCAGCATGTTCTTATATATAGCCATAATCACGAATATAGCACTCTCTTGACATATAGTATTATTTTTATATATCATCAATCATAACTGTCCTAAATTAAGTGGAACAGATCACGTAGGTTCCACATTAACCACCTACCAAAGTACATGAAAGTAAAATAAGACTTACCCCGCCATAGCACTTGTTCTTGCATGACTTAATATGATGACGTATTTTTTCAAGGCATATATTGAGGATAAAGTTTAGGTTTATATCACGGTATACATTTGCTTCAGAAAACAGTGATATTAGTTCTCTGAAAACGCCATCAGCCTCGATTAATATTTCTTCCCATACTCTATCCAGTACGTGGGAGCATGAACCGAGAACTTCCCTACCTACTCATCAATCAAGGAATTGATTCTTCCCATGAATTTCCGATAGTCTGCCTGAGAATGTTATGTGATCTCCTGTAAATATTTATGGATATGCTGTCATATGATAGCAAATAGAGAGATATCAATAAAGGATAAGGGGCTCATTATTAAGGCGAAAGTCGAGACTGTTTACGAGAAGACAATTAAACCATTCGGAAATTTAGGAAAAATTTGTGTTTCCAAGAAGTATCTCGAAAGTAAAGTTTATGTCATAGTGCTGGAAGACTAAGGACTTAGCACATAAGCCATGAAAAGTCACACATATTTAATGCAGTATAAAAATAACCTTAAAATGAAAGTGTCTATTTCCCAGGAAATAGTTCCTTCCATATTCTCCAGAGTGAAATGTTTAGAAGCACTTTTACTCAGGTTTGTCCTTCAGCTATGACCTTTCAGTTAGTATTTCCAACACCCTCCTGGAAATTCTATCGCTAGTTATGCGAGCGGTAAAATTATTGTCGAATGCCCACTTCTCCAAGCTACTGTAACCTTTTTTGCGAAGTGCCTCAGATATCTGAGCCTGGACTTCATTTATTGGAATGGTTTCATCTTCCCCGAAGACGTCTGTCCATTTGCTGTAGATTCTCCTGAGCTCCTTAAGGGGTTCAGATGCATCATCGACCCTAATATTAACGTTAGTTCTCTGTGGATCGATAAAATTTGACTTTTTGAATACTGGGTCAGCATCACCAACTACCATAAGTGCTGCACTCTGCCTTCCTCTTTTGTCTCCTCCCGCTTCCTGTCCTGCATCAAGGGCATTAAGTATCCTTACTGGCATTGATTTGCCTTTGCTGTTCTTCATGCTTTCAAACGTCGCCTCGATTACTGCCTTTCCACTGAGCATATTGCCTTGTACAGAAAATCCTTCACCTACAATGTGTCCCGCATAGTCTACACAGTGCTCTCCTGTATACACCTCTACATTTCCCTGTGAATCCATGACCGCAAGCTGGCGCACAGTCGGGTCAACATCGCCTGCAGTTAGCATCTTAATAACCTGTTTAGGGTTCTTTCCATCTCTTAGCAGAGCTAATCCCTCAATACCGTATGAGAGATTTGCAGAAGCCTGGGTGGCAATAGCTCCAACGCCATACTCAAGCCACGGAAGTACACCTCCAACAGCAATGAACCTAGTTGTGACTCCGATTCCCCATGTCCTGCTATCCTTGTCAAATGCAACTATAGAGTATGTAATTTATACCACCTCGAAACTAGGTTTCTCTTCTATGAGATTGGCTGTCCCCTTTTTCGCGAACAGTGTTAGGATAAAAGCAATTGCTGTAGGAATGCCTAGGCCAATAATACCTGCAGTCCGGAAACCGAATGGAGTTAGAAGCCCAAAAATTGGTCCCCCAAAGAGAGTTCCAATATTGAAGATGAAGAACATCCAGCCTGATACTGATCCTACAATTGAATCTTTAACGGAGTCTTGTGCCAGAGCTACCAAGAGATCTACATACATTCCCCATCCTGCACCATAAATGAATGTATAAGCTATGAGACCTGCTTCTGAAGTTGTGAGTGCCCATATACCAATTGTACCTAGGAATAGCAGAAATGCAGTAAGTATTAAAAGATACCTTCTGCCGTATCTATCTGCGAGTATACCTAACGGGATGGCGAACACAAATCCTCCAAGACCCTCCATGGAAGTTATCAGAGCAGAAGTGCCACTTGAGTAAAAAAGTACCTTGAGCAAGTAATCAGAGTAATAGCTGAGAAAACCGAACTGTGAGACGCCGTAAGCAAGAATTGAGAATGAAAGCAGAACAGTATTTCTATTGAATATTCCCTTAACTGATAGCTTCACACGTTCCACTTTCTTATATGTTTGAGGAATCACGAGATAGAATATTACAAGTGATATAACAGCAATTATGGCTGATATCACGAAGGGCTCTTTGAACAGTGGGAGAAACGGGGCAATTATATATGGGCTGGCGAAAAGGCCAAGACCAAAGAACATGGCCCACATTGCTACTGCTCTTCCCCTGGTTTTGTAGAATATATCCCCTAGAAGTGCAACTCCAGAAGGCTGAAACATTCCCACTCCAACTCCTACCATGAATCTGAATATGAAAAGCTCCGCTAAGTTTCTAGGGAAACCGGTGAGTAGAGTAAACACCGCGAAAATTGCCACCGAGAGCAATACAGTTGTCTTTACAGAAAACCGGTCAAAGAGAAAACCACCTAACAGGCTAAAAATTGCTAGTCCCGCAGAGAAACCTGTGCCTATTAAACCCAAGTATATGAGAGCGCCCTTCAGAGATGACACTATGTATGGAGATCCAAAGAAATAAAGGTTAGTGTCAAAACCCTCAAGAAAGGCTGGAAAAGCAGCTACCAGTGCAATAGCTAT
>JAKBRR010000243.1 GCA_021845325.1 Thermoplasmata archaeon | reverse complement strand
CCGTTATGTAGAATTTGTTAACCTTCTTAGCGGCATAGCAGCATCCCTTGAAAAATTTGCAACAGAAGTCAGAAATCTTCAGCGACCTGAGATTGGAGAAGTTATGGAAAATTTTAATCCTGACAAGCAGGTGGGATCCTCTTCAATGCCAAGCAAAAGGAATCCAATTGATTCTGAGAACGTTTGCAGCCTTTCAAGAATTGTCAGGGCTATGGTTACCCCTGAAATAGAGGGATCAATTACATGGCACGAAAGAGACCTGACAAATAGTGCACTTGAGAGATTCACTTTGCCGTATTCCTGTATTTTGATCGATCATATACTTGTTAAGACAGACAGGATTTTTTCCAATCTATATGTTGATGAGAAGAGGATGATGCAAAACTTGTTGAACTCTCCACTTTCAATATCTGAGAGGATTGTAAGCGAACTTACACTTAAGGGAATTAACCGTCAGGATTCACATGAACTTGTGAGGAAAGCTTCCATGATCTCCTATGATCTACGCAAAACTTTTAAGGAAGCATTGCTTGAACAGAGCATTACAGATTATATTGGGGAAAAAGAGCTGGATGAAATCCTTTCTCCAGTATCATTTATTGGCTCTTCGGAGGCAATATGTGATGAAATATTAAGAGAGGCTTTAAAACATGGAAAACAACAGTGAAAAGTTATCAGGACAAAGTGTGGAGGTAGGTATTGTTACTCGGGAAATCATTCTTGATGAACTTCAAAAATCTGAAAAGTCGATTTCCGGGCTTCAAAAGGCTCTCAAGGAGAGAGGATATAACTATCACAGGCTGGTCCTCACCGGTTATCTCAATGCTCTGGTAGACCTTGGAATCCTTGCTGAGAAAGAGATCAAGCCTTCCAGGATTTATTCCATAAGAGAAAATCCCCAAAAGGATATTTATTATTTCCTTGGGGAAGCAATAAGAACTTTTAATGATGAAGAGGCGGGTGACGTTTGCCTTATTACATTATCATTTCTTTTTAACAGGCCAATATTTATGAGAGAAATAGAAAAATGTGGTGTAGATTTACCAAGGAACTACAGGAAATCGAAATCACCAAAGAGAGATGAGTATTTGAAAAACCTTGACAACAATGGCATTAAAATTCCCCCGACAAATATGCTTGTAGAACCGACTTTCAATAACAAGGACACCCTGTTCAAAGCGCTTAAGATCATCATATCATACTCTTACGATATCACCAGATATTCGTCACAGGATGCCGACTACTTTCAAAGGACACTTGAAGAAATGCCATAGAATTAATTTAATATACGAAACAGATACAGTTTGAATGAAACACTTACCCGGAGATTCCACATATACAGGCAAATTACCCATAGGATGCCAGATGTGCGCCAAAGGCGCCAAGATGGTTCTGTTTGTATCTGGTATTTGCGATGCCAAGTGTTTCTATTGCCCTCTGTCAGAGCAGAAAAAAATGAAGGATGTAATGTATGCTGACGAGATGCCGCTTGCAAATATGAGAGACGCTATTTACGAGGCAAGAATGATACAGGCAACAGGAACGGGCATTACCGGTGGTGATCCATTAAAATATTTTGAAAGAACCTCTGAATATATTAAAATATTAAAGGAGGAATTCGGAAATTCACATCATATTCACCTTTATACCATAAGCGGATCAAAGGAGGCCATAGATACCACAGCTAAGGCAGGCCTTGATGAGATCAGGTTTCACCCGCCTGAGGAGATCTGGAGCGTTATGGATAAATCTGTTTTCAAGGATCGTATCAGATGGGCAAAAGACAATGGAATGGTTGTAGGGATTGAGGTTCCCAGTCTTCCTGGAAGGGATAAAGGTACGAAAGACCTCATCGATTTTGCAAGGAGAATGGAAGTCGAATTTGTAAATTTAAACGAACTGGAATTTTCGGAAACAAACTTTGAACACCTGCTCGGCAGAAACTATTCAATTAAGAGTGATTATGAATCAGGAGCCATGGGAAGCCAGGAGCTTGCAATAAAGATGGTCAGGGAGCATCCCGAATATGCTGTTCATTATTGTTCTGCTGCTTTCAAGGATAGCGTACAGTTAAAAAACAGACTTAAGAGAAGGGCTAAAAATGCTGCAAGACCCATAGATGTTGTCACAAAGGATGGAACCATAATCAAGGGGATTGTGGAAGGTCCCAACATTTATGAGATCAGAGAAGAGCTCATAAGGATAGGAATGGACCCTGTTGATATACACATAAACCCTGTGAGGAAGAGAGTTGAAATTCCGCCATGGGTCATTGAGGATCTTAAGGGAAAAACAGATTACGAACTTTACGAGATAGAGGAATATCCAACATGGGATGCAATTGAAGTCGAAAGAGTGAAGATTTAAAAATTCTTTCTCAGATCCTCTATTATCAGTGCACCGCTTGAACCTGAATAATGCTTTCTGTATTTTTTAATTTCAAGATTTCGTGAGCCATAACCGGTAACAAATGATTCATACTCCCCTCCTTCTCCTGTAATATTAAGACCATATTTTTTTTCAAGCAGTTTTAAACTCTCAATTGTTCCCTCATCAATTCTTCTGCCAAGAAATTCTTCACCAAGGCCTTCTGCACCTACAGCTACTATGACAGGTCTGATTCCCTTCTGCATTATCTCTTCCATTACAATATCCTGTGCTACTCTCCATAGGGGAGAATAGCATAGCATTTCATGTGCAGTACAGATCATTTCGAGCTTATTTCTCTGGTAATTTGAAGCAATGGCCCCATTTATAAGAGCCAGATTTTCATTTTCCATTGACAATCCCGCAATGATATCTTCAAAATCCGATTCCCTGCAGAATATGGTTTTCAGGTCAATTAATCCGGCTACCTCCTCTGCTAGCTTAGCGTTTGGTACGTGAAACATCATTGAATCTTCATCCGGTATGACAGTTATGGCAGAAATAACTTCAAAACCCTGTTCCATGGCAATAAGTGTCGCCAGGAATGAATCTTTTCCTCCTGATAAGAGACTTATAGCTTTCATAGACAAAACAATCTTATATATTCTTTAACTATATCAAAAAGAGGTATATGACACTAAAAAATGGAGATAAAGCACCAGAATTTGAAACAGTTGATTCCAGTCTTAAGGTAAAGAAACTGAGTGATTATAAGGGGAATAAGGTTGTTCTAGCTTTCTTCCCGGGAGCATTCACTGGAGTTTGTACAAAAGAAATGTGCAATTTTAGAGATTCCATGCAGAACTTCAATAAGTTGAATGCCAAGGTTGTCGGGATAAGTGTTGATCAGCCATTCTCGCTTGCTCAGTTTGGGAAAGAGAATAAACTGAATTTTGATCTTCTCAGTGATCATACAAGGGAAATAAGCAGAAAGTATGGTGGCCTTCACATGGATTTCGCCGGCGCCAGGCAGCTTACTGCTTCAAAGAGAGCTGTTTATGTTCTTGATAAGGACGGAAAGATAATATATAACTGGGTATCAGAGAATCCCGGTGTGGAACCTAATTACAAAGAAATAGAGGAAGCTCTGAAAAACTAGTAGCATCTCTAACTTTCTCCCTTATTTTCTATTTGTATGACCCTTTCACTGATTTGTAAAGATTAATAAGATCATCTAACATTATTGGTTGATAACTTTGGTCGTTGCCTTCATATTGATAAAAGAAAAACCTGGATTCGAAGTGGCACTTCAGGATGGTTTGAAGAATGTAGATGGT
>JAKBRR010000242.1 GCA_021845325.1 Thermoplasmata archaeon | reverse complement strand
ACCACAGATATGGAAGGGAAATTTAGAATCTGTAAACGGAAAGGCAATGATGACCTGTGATCCAGAGGGTCCAGTTAATATGATGATAACCAAGATAATTGTAGATCCTCATGCAGGAGAAATAGCAGTTGGAAGAATATTCAGCGGTACATTAAGGAGGGGCCAGGAATTATATATTTTAGGAACTTCAGGGAAATTTAAACTCCAGACATTAGCCATGATGGTTGGTCCTGACAGAATACAGATTGATAGCATGGCTGCTGGAAATATAGCTGCCGTTATTGGTTTGAAAAGCGCAATAGCAGGGTCCACAGTGGCCGCATTGTCCGATATGGAAGCATTTGAACCAATGATGCATTATACAGATCCAGTAGTAACGCTTGCCATAGAGGCTAAACATACATCTGATCTTCCAAAACTTATTGAGGTATTAAAGACGGTCTCAAAGGCAGATCCATCGATTCAGGTTAACATTAACCAGGAGACAGGGGAACATCTTATATCCGGTATGGGAGAATTACATCTCGAAATTACCCTTTATCGAGTAAGAAATGACTATAAGGTAGATGTTACAACCTCAGATCCAATAGTTGTATACAGAGAGACTGTTGAACACCAGGGAGGACCCTTTGAAGGTAAATCTCCAAACAAGCATAATAAATTCTACTTTGAAGTTTCTCCTCTTGAAGAATCAATAATTGCACTAATCAAGGATGGCCAAATTCCTCAGGGATCTAAATTTAAGGATAGAAAGGCCATAACGGAACTCCTTCAGGCAAATGGTCTCGACAGAGAAGAAGCCAGGGGTCTGGAATGCATTGAAGGCGACAACTTAATGACAGATGTCACAAAAGGTATACAATACCTTGATGAAACAATGGAACTGCTTATAGATTCATTTAAAGAAGTTATGAACAGGGGTCCACTGGCAAACGAAAGAGTTTCAGGTTTGAAGGTCAAGCTAGTTGATGCAAAGCTGCATGAAGACAGTATACATAGGGGACCAGCGCAGGTGATACCCGCAGGAAGAAACTCCATATACGGTGCTATTTGCAGAGGTAAGAGAATATTACTTGAGCCTGTTCAGAGAGTGTATATCAACGTTCCACAGGATATTATGGGATCAGTTACAAATGAAATTCAACAGAGAAGAGGCGTTGTAGAGGAAATGAATACCGAAGGCGATGATATTGTAATAATATCCAAAATACCGGTTTCTGGAATGTTTGGCTTCGCTTCTGCTATTAGAAGTGCAACAGGTGGAAAGGTTTTATGGAGTTCTGAAAACGAAGGTTACCAGAAGGTTCCATACGAGTTACAGAGTGATATTGTTGCAAAGATAAGAACCAGAAAGGGATTAAAGCCAGAACCTTACGATGAAAACTATTACTCATCCCTTTAATTTTCAATGAAACCAACCATACTATGCAGGAACTGTAAAGCACCAAGGGAAAATATTGAATATAAATGCCGCAAATGCGGCGGTACCTTTTTTGTAAAAATTTCATGGAAGTACTCTGAAAATTTAAGGAAGAATTTTCCATATATCAATAAGTGGATCATTGAACCAGAATTCAATACCCCGATTTTTAAATTTAATAATCTTTCAATGAAGCTGGATTATTTTACACCCACGCTTTCATACAAGGATCGCGGGATGTTAAATCTATTCTCAAGCATTAAAAGCAATGAAATTCTACCTTCCGGATCGCAGGTAAACGAAGATTCATCCGGTAATGCCGGTGCTTCATTCACATTTTTTGCAAAGATAGCAGGATTTTCTCCCAATGTTTTTGTATCCGCAAATTCAAACAGAATTAAACTGGAGCAGACTGAATCATACGGGGCTAACATTTCACTCATAGAGGGATCACGAGAGGATCTATTCAGAGCAGCGGTCTCTTCTCATGGAACATATCTTGGCCATACCTACATGGCAGAATTTATAGACGGGATCAGGTCTCTTGCTTATGAGATCTTTGAACAAACAGACAGGATTCCCGATAGAATATTCATTCCAGTATCAGCTGGTACATTGCTGCTGGGGTTCATTTACGGTATTGAGAATCTTTTTGATTCGGGTGAGATTGATCATATACCAGAGATTATTGCTGTTCAACCAGGTTCAATCTGTCCATTATTCGACTCAGTATACGGTCTCAGACAAAGAAAATATGAAAAGTCCATAGCAGATGCTCTGGTTACCATAAATTCGCCGCATTTAAAAGAAATGACAGAAAAAATAAAACAATATGGAAGGGTAATAACGGTGACTGATAATGAGATTAAAGATTCACGTAATGCATTAATAGCGAAGGGAATTTATACTGAGTATAGCTCGGCTACAACGCTAGCTGCTTATGAAAAAACAGACAAATCCAAAAATTCTCTTCTGGTTCTTACCGGTAGTGGAATTAAAAATATTTAATGTAAATAAAAATTATGCCTTTTCATCCTCTGCTATTTTTCTGCCATTTAGCGTAAGAGAGAATCTTAGATCAGTTCCTCCCCTTTTTGCCAGAATGGAAACACTGCAATACTTTGACAGGCTAAGTTCAATAGCTTTCCTTGCAGAATCCTCATCAACTTTTCCATTTATAATGTAATGAATATTTGCGTATGTGAGTGTTTTTGGATCTGTATCAGCCCTGGTACCAGTTATTTCGCATCTAAAATCTGACACTTCATTCCTTCTCTTTTTAAGTATTAGGAGAATATCATCGCTGGAACAACCTCCCATACCCAAAAGAAGTAATTCAGTTGGAGTATGATAAATTTCCTTTGTCGTGAAAGGATCTCTAATGCTGAGTGGTTCTCTCCCCTTTGTCTCCGTTAGAAATCTTTCATTTGCAGGATCATACTTAAAACTGACATTCATTGCCATCTTAATCTACCGTTTTCAATATTTTTCCAATTTCCTTAAGGGCATTCAAAACTGCCGTCAATCCTGCTGCCAGATCTGGATCCTTGAACATCCCCATTAATCTTAAAAGGCTGTAGTTATCAGGTTTTTTGGCCCCTGTTACCATGGCCTCAGCGATTTCATCACTATTATATAGTATGGAATTTATTGTTCCGGACGTTGGTCCCTGTGACAGAGCGGCCATAAGAGCAGTCAATACATCGACCAGCTTAAGCAATCCAAGATTTAGTTCATTGGAATTAAACAATCTCTCAGCCTGAACTGTACTGCCTGGCATTTTCTTAGAAATCAGGGTCTCAAGTAAAAGAAGGCCACCTGAATCCTTCAGTCCCGATAGTATTCTCAGAAGCGATTCCATTGATGAGTCGTCCTGAACCAATTCTCCCAGCATTCTTTCAATCTCAACCTGTTTATCTTCATTTGTTGTCATTTTATCACCTACACAAATCCCCTGATCTCTCTCCCGAAGTATGATGAATGTGCGTAGAGCCTGAGAAGGAAATCAGTTTCAGAAGCCTTTCCTAACTGAAGTGAATCACCATCTACGGTTGCAGAGATTGCAAGTTTATCATCGGTAATGGGGTGTAATTCAATTTTCATTTTAAACTGACCAGGACCCATGTAACCGGATATCTTATTCGCGATTCTAGCAGATACAAATTCTGCCTGATCAAGAGCGGAGTAAATGTTCTGTGATCCAGGAATACCCAGTGAACCTCCTATCAAATATATCTGTTCTTGATTTTTTATTGAAAGGGTATTTTCATCAATGTCTATCTGGCCATTCTCTGCCTTTGGTATATTA